>NZ_JBDJPF010000009.1:0-138307 GCF_054957865.1 Streptomyces xingningensis | reverse complement strand
CGTCATCGACTGCACCGACACCGGAGCATCCCCACCCACCGCCACCGACCCGACCGCGATGCGCCGCGAAGGGCGGCGCATCGCGAGGGGCCGGGACGGTACGCCGGGGAGGCCGAGCGATACCGGCTCCACCGAGGCCATGACGTCAGCCCCGGTTTCCGGCGACGGTCTCGCGGGCCGCGCGCAGCGACTCCTTGAGCGATCCCATGGTGGCCAGGACGGCCGTGGGCTCATAGCCGCAGTGCGCCATGCAGTTGTCGCAGCGCGAATCCCTGCCCCGGCCGTACTTGTCCCAGTCGGTCTCCTCGACCAGTTCCCGGTAGGTCGGCACATACCCGTCGCTCATCAGGTAGCAGGGGCGCTGCCAGCCGAAGAGCGAGTAGTTGGGAATGGCCCAGGCGGTGCACGGGAAATCCGCCTTGCCCTCGAGGAAGTCGAGGAAGAGCGGGCTGTGGTTGAGCCGCCAGCGCTTCCGGTTTCCGCCTGCGAATGCCTTCCTGAAGAGCTCGCGGGTCTGCTCGACCCCCAGGAAGTGGTCCTGGTCGGGCGCCTTCTCATAGGCGTAGGCGGGCGAGATCATCATCTCGTCCACCTTGAGGTCGTCATTGAGGAAGTTGAGGACTTCGATGATGGTCTGAGGGGTGTCGGTGTTGAAGAAGGTCGAGTTGGTGGTGACCCGGAAGCCGCGCCGCTTGGCCTCCTTCATCGCCTCCACCGCCTCGTCGAAGACGCCCTCCTTCGCAACGGATTCGTCGTGCCGCTCACGCAGCCCGTCGATGTGCACGGCGAACGCAAAATACGGCGAGGGCGTGAACTTGTGCAGCTTCTTGCGCAGCAGCATGGCGTTGGTGCACAGGAAAACGTATTTCCGCTTGGCCACCAGCTGCCGGACGATTTCGTCGATCTGGGGATGCATCAGCGGTTCGCCGCCCGCGATGGACACCATGGGCGCGCCGGATTCCAGCACCGCGCCTACCGCCTGGGCCACCGGCATGCGCTGTTTGAGCACTCCGGCCGGATGCTGGATCTTGCCGCATCCTTCGCACTTGAGGTTGCAGGCGAAAAGTGGTTCAAGTTCCACGATCAGTGGGAACTTGTCGCGCTTCCGCAGCTTCTGTTCAAAGAGATAGGTACCGACCCGAATGGACTGACGGAGCGGCATGGCCATCTGGCTCACCTCCTGGGGAGCAGCAAAGAACGGTGCCATTCAAAAAAGGCCGGGAGGACGGTGCGGAGCACACGGAATGCCGATATTCCACCCCGCAGCGTCCCGATCCGGACGAGTTCATGTTCTGGAGCGTCCACGACCACTCGTACGGCCGCAACAGGGCGTGAACCCGCCCGCACGGCGCTTCGGAGCGTGGCGGCGGACTCCATGTCCACCGCCAGTGCGCCCGCGGTGTGCAGGGCGGCCCGTTCCGCTCCGCGCACCACATGGTCGGAACCGACCAGCGGGCCGGTGTGGATGGCGCGACCGGTCACGGCCCGGGCGAGCTCCTTGGCGAGCAGCTCGACACCGACGCACTCGGTCCGTCCCTCCCGGTCGCGGGTCTCATCGGCGACGACCAGGTCCCCGGGGTGCATTCCGGGGGCCAGGCCGGCACAGAACCCGGTGGCGATCACGGCCGCTTCGCTCACGGCCGTGTCACCACCGAGGGCACGAGTCACCGCACGGTCCGCGGCCTGCGGTCCCATGCCGGTGCGCAGCACGGTCACCGGACCCGCGGCACCGCCGAGGCCGCCGCGCAGCGCGAGGCGCTCGATGCCGAGCGCACAGGCGATCAGCAGCGGTGCGGATGCGGGTGGTTCCGTGCCGGATGTCATCAGGCCTCCAGGCCACCGGTGGCGATGAGGTCTCCGTGCAGATAGCGGCCGAGCGCCGTCAGCGGGAAGACCTGGCGGTACAGGTGGTAGTTGATGGAGAAGTCCCAGGGGAATCCGGTGCCGGTGAAGTACGGCTCGTCCCAGGAGCCGTCCTCGCGCTGGGTCTCGGCGAGCCAGCGCACGCCCCGCTCGACGGTCCTGCTCTCCCGCTCCTCGGCGGCGAGCAGGGCCATCAGGGCCCAGGCGGTCTGTGACGCGGTGGAGGCACCGCGCCCGATCCAGGCCGGGTCGCGGTACGAGCGCAGGTCCTCGCCCCAGCCCCCATCGGGGTTCTGGACGCTCTCCAGCCATCCGACGGCCCGGCGGATGGCCGGGTGGGAGGCCGGGAGCCCGGCGGCGACCAGGGCGGGGAGCACCGAGCCGGTGCCATAGACGTAGTTGACCCCCCAGCGGCCGAACCAGGCGCCGCTCTCCTCCTGTTCGGCCAGCAGCCACTCGATGCCGCGCCGGGTGCGCGGGTCGTGCTGCTTGCCCAGGACGGCCAGCGCCTCGACCACATGCGCGGTGACGTCGGCCGACGGTGGGTCGATGACCTCGCCGAAGTCGCAGAACGGAAGCCGGTTGGGGAACGGGCTGGTGTTGTCGGCGTCGAAGGCCCCCCAGGCCCCGTTCTTCGACTGCATGCCCGCGGTCCAGCGCATGGCGCGCTGAACGGCCACCTCGACCCGCCGGGGCTGCGGGTGCCGGACGCGCTTGAGCGCGAGCACCACCTCGGCGGTGTCGTCGATGTCGGGGTAGTTGTCGTTCTCGAACTCGAACGCCCAGCCGCCCGGGGGCAGTCCGGGCCGCCGCACGGTCCAGTCGCCGGGCCGGGTGATCTGCTCGTCCAGCATCCAGTCGGCGGCCTTGACCAGCGCCGGGTGGTCGGGGCGCAGCCCGGCGTCGGCGAGCGCGATGGTGGCCAGGCAGGTGTCCCAGACCGGGGACTGGCATGCCTCGATCATGCGGACCGGGTTGCCCTCGGCGTCCTCGCGCCAGCTGGCGAAACGGTCCAGCGACTCGAGCCCGGCGCGCAGCACCGGGTGCTCCAGGTCGTACCCGAGCAGGTGCAGGGCGATGATGGAGTAGACGGCCGGCGGCTGGATGCCACCCCAGCAACCGTCGTTCTCCTGGCGCTCGATGATCCACCGCGCGACGGCCTTCAGGGCCGCGCGGCGCAGTGGGGCGACGGGGAAGCGGTGGTAGGTGTGCAGCACCTTGTCCAGGCGCTGGAACAGGCCGTCCCAGGTGGTGGCCGGGGCGAGCGGGCGCGGCGGGTTGGGCCGGGCGGGGTCGGTGTGCAGTTCGTCCAGGGCGAAGGGTGCGGGCCGTACCGGCCGCAGGGCCGAGACCACGGTGAGCGGCACGATCGTCTGCCGGGCCCACTGGCCGAAGTCGTAGATGTTGAGCGGGAACCACTTCGGTACGTACATGATCTCGGGTGGCACTTCGGGGAGGTCTTCCCACTTCCACCAGCCGAAGAGCGCCAGCCAGATCCGGGTGAAGACCCGGGAGGCGGCGATGCCGCCCTGGTCGCGGATCCAGGCGGCGGCCGCGGCCATGTGCTTGTCGTCGGCCGCGTCTCCGGCGAGCCGCAGGGCGGCATAGGCCTCGATCGTGGTGGAGAGCTCCCCGGGGCCGCCGTGGAAGGTGGCCCAGGTGCCGTCCGGGCGCTGCTCGGCGCGCAGGTGGCGGGCCGCGGCGCGGGTGGTGCGTTCGTCCTGGATGCCGAGGAACTGACGGAGCAGCAGGTCTTCGGCGTCCATGGTGACATTGGTCTCCAGGTCGCCCTTCCACCACCCCTTGTCGTCCTGGCGGGCGAGCAGGTGCTCGATGGCGCGGGCGGTGGCCCGCTCGGCGCCTTCCTGCGCCGTCACCGCTCCGGTGGCCGTGGCGCCGGGCTGAGCGGTGTCGCTCTGATCGGCCTCGGCTGCCCGGGGCGGAACCGCCCCGGCGCCGTCGGTCGTCGCTGTCATTGGTTTCCCCTATATGCAGTGAGTTTCTTCTCTGCCGTACTGCCGTACCTGGGGGTTCCGTCGGCCGGCGCCGGGCAAGGGCGCCGGCCGGCGACCGCGATGGCTAGTTCGGGTGAGTACTCATCATCTCTTTCGTACTACAACAAAGTCCGCGAGTGCCACGAGTTGCGCCCGTACTGCTGATGGGATGTCAACCCCATCGAGCGCCTCGATCGCGGTGGCGTGCTGCCGGCGGGCCTCCTGGGAGGTCCACTCCCGGCCGCCCGCCTCTTCGATCAACGCCGCGCGGCTGGCGAATTCTTCCTCGTCGAAGCCGGCTGTTTCGATCTCTTCGCTCTTGGCGTCGGCGGCCAGGATCCGGGCGAGCCGCTCGGAGGCGGGGCCGCCCGCCGCGAGGGCGGCGACGACCGGCAGGGACTTCTTGCGCTGCCGCAGATCGCTCCAGGTCTGCTTGCCGGTGGCCTCCGGGTCTCCCCAGATGCCGAGCAGGTCGTCCACGGCCTGGAAGGCGAGGCCGAGATGGTAGCCGTAGGCCTCCAGGACGTCGGCCGTACGGTCGTCGGCGCCGCCGAGCACCGCGCCGATGGAGACGGCGCAGGCGAGCAGGGCACCGGTCTTGTTGCCCTCCATCTCCAGGCATTCGGCGACGGTGACACGCTCACGGTGCTCATAGGAGATGTCCTGGGCCTGACCGTCGATGAGCTTGCGGGTGGCGGTGGTCAGCCGCCGGGTCGCGCGGGCCGCCTCGGCGGTACCCAGCTCCAGCAGCACCTCGTTGGCGAGCGCGAAGAGCGCGTCACCGACGAGGATGGCCTGGGCCGGGCCGTGCACCTTCCACACGGTGTCGCGGTGCCGGCGCTGCTCGTCGCCGTCCATCAGGTCGTCGTGCAGCAGCGAGAAGTTGTGCACCAGTTCCACCGCCACCGCGCCGGGCACCCCGACCTCGGGGGCCGCACCGGCCGCCTCGGCGGACAGCAGGGCCAGGGCGGGACGGACGGCCTTGCCGCTGTCACCGTGCGTCGGCCGCCCCTCGGCGTCGATCCAGCCGAAGTGATAGGCGGCGACGGTGTCCATGGGTGCCGCGAGTCTGCCCACCGCGGCACGCAGCACCGGCGTGGCAAGCGTCCGTCCGCGCTCCAGCAGGGCGTTGACGCCCGCGGTGTCGCAAGCTGGGATCGCCGAAGTCACGGTCTCTCCTCTGGTGATCGTGCTCACGTGTGCTCCGCCTCGGGAGCGCACGCCTTGATGGCTCGCTGTTTCAGGCCGCCTCGTCTCATGCCGCCTCCCGCAAGGGGTGGCGATACGGCCGGCCGAGCCCACCGAGTGCCGCGTCGGCAGCGTTCAGACCGCTGCGCACGGCACCCTCCATGGTCGCGGGCCAGCCGGTGGCGGTCCACGCACCTGCCAGGAACAGGCCGGGCGCGTCGGTGCGGGCGCCCGGCCGCAGCCGGCCGACGCCCGGGGTGGGGGCGAACGTCGCGGTCCGCTCCCGGGTCACGAAGAAGTCCCGTACCTCCGCTCCGCGCGCGGCCGGCAACAGCCGTGCCAGCTCGGGCAGATAGCGCTCGCGCAGCTCGGCGACGGGCCGGTCGATGTCGTCCTGCGCGGCCGACTGGGAGACGGCCAGATACTGGCCACGGCCGTCCCGCGCGGCCAGCCCCGAGGAGTCCGTACGGTCGAAGACCCACTGGACGGGGCTGCCGAGCGCGGTGAAGAACGGCCGGCGCAGGACCTTGCGGTCGTAGACGACGTGCAGGTTGAGGATCGGCGCGGTGCCGATGCCCAGCAACCGCCCCGGATCCTCGAGGGCGCCCTCGGGCAGCAGGTCGTGGGCCTCGCGCTGGGGCACGGCGAGCACCACCACACCGGCGTCCAGCCGCTCGGTGCCGCCCGCCCCGGACTCGGTGGAAACCCGCCAACCACCGTCTGCGGCCCGGGTGATCCCGGTCACCCGGGTACGCAGTGCGATCCGCACCCCGGCCGCCTCGAGGGCGGCGCGGGCCCGGGTGTCGTGCAGTTCCCCGAGCGGCACCCGCGCCCAGCCGATGTCGGCGGCGCCGGGGTCGGAGAGCAGCCCGGTCTTGAAGACCGTGGCGGCCAGCCCCAACGAGGCCTGATCGGCCGTGGCGTTGAGGGTGGCCACGCCCACGAGGTCCCACAACGCCTCGACGGTACGGGCCGATTGGCCGTTGTTCCGCAGCCAGCCCGCGAAGTCCACGCGGTCCAGCGCCGGATCGGCCGGGTCGAGCTTCTTGAGCGCCAGCGCGGCCCGGCCGACCGTGAGCCGCTCGGCGGGCGTCAGATGCGGGTAGGTGGCGAGGCTCGCCGCCAGGTGCAGCGGCACGGGCAGCGCGGTGCGGCGCAGCCGGCCCAGGCGCGGGCGCCCGGAGGAGTGCCCGATGTCCAGCACCGGCACGTCCAGCCGCTCCTGGACCGGGGCCAGGTGGTGCGCGTCGACCCGGTTCAGGAACCAGCGGTAGGCGGTGCAGCAGCGCAGGAAGACATGCTGCCCGTTGTCGACGGTCAACTCCCCCCGGCGGAAGGAGAAGGCGAGCCCGCCCAGCCGGGGGCGCCCCTCCAGCAGGGTGACCCGCAGCCCGGCACCGGCGAGCTCGAGCGCCGCCGTGAGGCCGGCGAGCCCGCCCCCGATCACCACCGCGGCCGCCCCGTCGGGGCGGCCTGCCTCGTCTGTGCTGAGCCGATCGGGCCGGGTCGTCGGTTGTGCCGTCATGCTCCCACCCCCTCGACTGCTGTCAGGGACGCGTCCACCGGGCGGAGGGTTGCGCTCTCCACGGGGTGCCGAAGAGCACACCGTCTGCCGAGGTGAGCGGCGGTCATCAAGCGCGCCCTCTGGCGGTCTGCCGGTGGACGCTGCGCGCGTCGTATCCGGACAGGCCGCGCACGGCCACCAGGGCCTTCTCGCGCCCGGGGAGGGAGACCCGGCCGCGCAGCACGGCCTGCGGGTCCTCGGCGATGCGCTCCAGCAGCCTGCGGTAGATGCCGGCCATGGCGGCGACGCAGGCGCCGCTGCGCCGGTCGAGCATGGGCAACAGCCGCATGCCCTCGGCGAACAGCGCACGGGCGCGCCGGACCTCGAACGCCACCAGACCGGTGAAGTCGGCGCCGACGGCCGGTTCGGCGGAGCGGAATCCGCCGGAGCAGCCGAACTTGGCGAGGTCGTCGGAGGGCAGATAGGTACGGCCGTTGGCCGCGTCCTCGCGGACGTCACGCAGGATGTTGGTGAGCTGGAGAGCAAGACCGAGCGTATTGGCGTACTCCGAGGCGCGCGCGGCATCCCGCGCGCCGGGCACGGTCCCGAACACTCCGAGCGAGAGCCGCCCGATGGAGCCGGCGACGCAGCGGCAGTACTCGGCGAGATCGTCCCAGGTCTCATAGGTCTGGCCACGAACGTCCATCTGGACACCGTCGATCAGTTCGTCGAGCGCGCCGAGCGGAAGGGGAAAGCGCCGCGCGGCATGGGCGAGCGCGACGGCCACCGGGTCGGTGTCGTCCTCGTCGACCTCGCCGTCCCTGATCCGGCCGAGCAGCGCTCGCGTCTCCTCCAGCCGGAGCCGCTTGGACTCCGCGTCCAGCGGGCCGTCGCCGATGTCGTCGATCCGGCGCGAGAAGGCGTACAGCGCCGACATCGCCCGCCGTTTGGCGGTCGGCAGCAGCCTGATGCCATAGCTGAAGTTGCCGGCCTGCTGTCCGGTGACGGCCTCGCAGTAGCTGTACGCGGCGAGTACCGGCGCGGACGCGTGTGGCGTTCCGTTCACGGTCCCGCTCACCCCTCTCTTCGCAGTGTCGCCCCCACCTCGCGCAGCAGGCTGAGCTTGGTGGGCTTGGGCGGTCCGGGGAGTACGTCGTGACCTGCGGCGGCGACCGCTCTGAGCGCGGCTCTCCCCCCGCCCACGAACCCCGCGAGCAACAGCTTCAGCCTGCCGTGGACGCTACCCACCAGGGGGGTGCCTTCATTCAGCAGGTGCCGGGCGCGTTCCGCCTCATACGCGACCAGCGCACGCACCGACGCGCCACCGGTCGGACGCGCGAGGTCGGCCTCGGTCACCCGGAAGCGTTTCAGGTCCTCGGCCGGAAGGTAGATCCGGTCCCGCCCGAGGTCCTCGGCGACGTCCTGCAGGTGCTCGACGATCTGCAGCCCCGTGCACACCGCGTCCGAGCGGCGGACCCGCTCGGGGCTGGCGGTGCCGGTGATGGCGAGCACCAACCGGCCGACGGGGTTCGCGGACAGTTCGCAGTAGCCGAGCAGGCCGTCATAGGTGTCATAGCGGCGGACCCGCTGGTCCTGCCGGTTGGCCTCGATCAGGCCGAGGAAGGGCTCGGGGGTCAGTCCGTGGCGGCGCACGGTCGGCCGCAGCCGGAGCAGCAGCGGGTGGCGAGGACCCCGGCCGCCGCGGTCGAAGACCCGCCGCAGGTCGGCCTCGAAGGCGTCCAGCATGGCGAGCCGGTCGTCCGTCTGCTCACGGTCGAGCCCCAGCAGCTCGGCGTCGCGGCCACCGGGGGCGAGATCGCCGTCACCGATGTCGTCGACGAGGCGGGCGTACCCGTAGACCGCCATCAGGTCGTCCCGCCAGGCGCGTGGCACAAAGAAGGGCGCCACCGGGAAGTTCTCGTGCGCGGCTTTGTCGAGCACGGCGCGCGCGTGCGCGTCCGTCCCCGCGGTCATCGCGGGCTGCCCGGACCAAAGACGGCATACGCGCCTCTGCTCTGGAGAGGCCTCGCAGCCAACACAGCCATTGCCGTCACATCTCCCGTTCTACACTGCCGACCCAGAACATCCTATTTCGGACACGCCGCAGCGCGACCCCGCCCGGTGACTCCCCCTTGAGCCGCCCCCACACGCCACCTGCGGCGTCGCGGGCACCCTGGTGCCGCCGCGCTTCGCCCCCGAAGCACGCTACAGCGTACGCCGTACAAGTTTCCGGTGTACGCCGAGGTACGTGCTTGATCCATACAATGCCACGCCATACCCGGGGCGTCCTGTCAATAACCCGATTGGTGCCATCTCAATGATCACGAAACGGGCAAGGCCTTCGCCGAACGGCGGCGAAGGCCTTGCCCGTTGTGCGCCCGTTGCCGAGGGCCCGAGGTCAGCGGGCCGTCTCCTTCTCGTAGGCCCGGACCACCTCGTCCGTCGGACCGTCCATCATCAGCTCACCACGCTCGAGCCATAGGACGCGGTTGCAGGTGTCCCGGATCGATCTGTTGTTGTGGCTGACGAGGAAGACCGTCCCGGCCTCCTCGCGCAGCTCGCGCACCCGCTCCTCGGAGCGCTTCTGGAACGACCGGTCGCCGGTGGCCAGGGCCTCGTCGATCATCAGCACATCGTGGTCCTTGGCCGCCGCGATGGAGAAACGGAGCCGGGCCGCCATGCCGGAGGAGTAGGTGCGCATGGGCAGGGTGATGAAGTCGCCCTTCTCGTTGATGCCCGAGAAGTCGACGATTTCCTGGTAGCGGCTGCGGATCTCCTCGCGGGACATGCCCATGGCCAGACCGCCGAGGAGAACGTTCTTCTCTCCGGTGAGGTCGTTCATCATCGCCGCGTTGACGCCCAGCAGCGAGGGCTGGCCGCCGGTGTAGACCTTGCCGCGCTCGGTGGGCAGCAGTCCGGCGACGGCCTTCAGCAGCGTGGACTTCCCGGAGCCGTTGGAGCCGATGAGGCCGATGGCCTCGCCGCGGTATGCGGTGAAGCTCACGCCCTTGACCGCATGCACCTCGCGGACGCCCGCGCCCGGCTTGCGGCGGATGATGCGGTTGAGGGCCGCGGTGGCGCTGCCGCGGCCGGTGTTGCCGCCGTAGACCCGGTAGACGATGTGCACGTCGTCCGCGATGACGGTGGGGATGCGTTCGTTGCTCTTCTGCTCAGCCACGGCCGTACTGCTCCTCAGCCTTCCAGAAGTAGATGAAGCCGCCGACGCCCAGGACGACCGCCCAGGCGAAGGCCAACGGCCACACATGATGCGGCAGCGGGGCGCCCTTGACATGGCCCATCAGCGAGTAGCGCATGAGGTCGATGAAGACGGCCGCCGGGTTGGCACTGATCAGGTCGACGACCCAGGGCGAGGCCTTCATCCGCCGCAGGTTGTCGATCAGCGGGTACATGACGCCCGACAGGTACATCCAGGTGCGCAGGACGAACGGCAGCAGCTGGGCCAGGTCGGGGGTCTTGCTGCCCAGGCGGGCCAAGACCATCGCCAGGCCGGTGTTGAAGAGGAGCTGGAGCAGCAGCACCGGGATGACCATCAGCCAGGAGAACCGGGGCATGTGCCCGCAGCCGACCATGATGGCCAGCAGCACCACCATCGAGTACAGCAGCTGCTGGAGCTGCTGGAGCGCGAAGGAGATCGGCAGCGCCGCTCTGGGGAAGTGCAGGGCGCGCACCAGACCGAGGTTGCCGGAGATCGCCCGGACGCCGGCCATGCACGAGCTCTGGGTGAAGGTGAAGACAAAGACACCGGTCACCAGGAACGGGATGAACGCCTGGGGGGTGCCGTCTCCCACATGGCGCTTGCTGTCCATGATCAGGCCGAAGATGAGGTAGTACACCGCCGCGTTCAGCAGCGGCGTGGCCACCTGCCAGACCTGGCCCAGCTTGGCCTGGCTGTACTGAGCGGTCAGCTTGGCCCGGGAGAAGGCCAGGATGAAGTGCCGCCGGGCCCACAGCTGCCGGGCGTACTCCGGCAGCGACGGGCGGGCACCGCTGACCGCGAGGCCGTACTCGGCGGCCAGCTCGGCGGCGGACAGCCCGCCATCGGGTGAGGCCGGGGCACTCACCGCGACCGCACTGTCGTGCGTTGTCTCGCTCACAGTTGACACTTTCGTCCTCAAGGGTCGCCGCCCGGGACCGGGCCCCGGTCGGCGCCCGATGCTCTCAGATACGAGCTTGTCAGATCACGGGCGGGCGACCCAGTCGGGTCAGGCGCCAAACGGTACGCCACTTCATGGGACGCCGCGGACCGCATGGCGTGGACCAGCCCTCCTTGAAACCGCCGAACCAGGCGCGCAGCGCGGGCACCGAGGGGCGCCGGGCCAGGGTCAGCAGCAGCCACACCCCGAGGTAGACGGGGACCAGCGGTGCGGGGAGGTTGCGGCGGGCGAGCCAGACCCGGTTGCGGGCGACCATCCGGTGGTAGACCGCGTGCCGGCTGGGGGCCGTGGTCGGGTGGTGGAGCACCAGGTCGGCCCGGTAGTCGATCATCCAGCCCGCGTCCAGGGCCCGCCAGGCGAGGTCGGTCTCCTCGTGCGCGTAGAAGAAGTCGTCCGGCAGGGTGCCGGCCTCGGCGAAGACCCGGGTCCGGGCCGCGTTGGCGCCGCCGAGGAAGGTGGTCACGCGCGAGGAGCGCAGCGGGTCGGCGGCGCGCAGCCGCGGTACGTGGCGGCGCTGGGTGACACCGGTGTCGGGGTCGGCGATGCGGAAGCTGATGATGCCCAGCCGGGGGTCGGCGGCGAAGGCCTCCCGGCACAGCTGGGCCGTGTCCTGGTGGGGCAGCAGGCCGTCGTCGTCGAGGAAGAGCAGGATGTCGACGTCGCGGCCGGCCGGGCCGAAGGCCTCGATGCCGACGTTGCGGCCGGCCGGGATGCCCACGTTCTCGGGCAGCTCGACGGTCCTGATGGCCAGGCCGGGGACCGACAGCGGGGGCAGCGGGGAGCCATTGCCGACGACCACGACCTCGATCGGGTCGCCGGTCTGCTTGGCGACCGACTCCAGCAGCGCGCGCAGTTCGTCGGGGCGGTTGCCCATGGTCAGGACGACCGCGCCGACCTTGGCCCGGGCGGTGCTCATCGCAGCCTGCGCGAGGCGAGGATGGACACCAGGTGGAGCAGGGTCTGGAGGACGGCGATGCCGGCCAGGACCGCGGTGCCGAGGCGGGTGAAGAACAGGTCCCCCCGGCTCGCGTCCACGATCGCGAGAACCAGGACCAGCAGGGACGCCTCGATCCCGAGGATCAGCCGGTGGAACTTCAGCGCCGCGGCGGCCTTGCGGGCCAGCGCCATGCCGGAGGAGCGCGGCTCGGCCGCGGCCTCCTTGACCGGTGGCAGGCCCTGCTGGTGGCGGGCGACGCCGACAAGGTCGGTCTCGGCCTTGATCAGGACGGCGCCGAGCGCGGCGAGAGTGCCGAGGAAGGCCCACAGCCAGTCGATCCGGCCGCCGCCCCACAGGTCGGCGGCGCGCAGGCCCAGGCCGACCAGGACCGCGGCGTCGCACAGATAGGCCCCGACCCGGTCCAGGTACACCCCGGACATCGAGTACTGCTTCCGCCAGCGGGCGATCTCGCCGTCGACGCAGTCCAGCAGCAGGTAGAGCTGGACCATGACCACGCCGAGCACGGCGCCCGCGATCCCCGGCACCAGCAGAGCCGGGGCCGCGAGCACACCCGCGACGGTCATCAGATAGGTGAGCTGGTTGGGGGTGATCCTGGTGTTCACCAGATACCGGTCGCAGCGCAGCGAGATCTCCCGCATGTACAGGCGTCCGGCCCAGTGCTCACCGCTGCGCCGGTCCTTGACACCCACGGGGTGGACGACCGGGCGGAGTTCAGCGACTGACGGTTTCTGCATAGTCGGCGTATGCGTCCCTGATCTGGTCGGTGGAGAGGTCGAGGTGCTCCAGGATGGTGTACCGCCCGGGGCGGGTCTGCGGCGCGAACTCCACGGCGCGGACGAACTCGTCCTCGGTGAAGCCGATGTCGGCGGGCAGCACGGGCAGGTTGTGCCGCCGCAGCACCTGGACCATCAGCGCGGACTCCTCGCGGGCACCGCGCAGGTGCATCGCGAAGGCGGCGCCCAGACCGCACTGTTCGCCGTGCGGCGCGGCGCGCTTGGGGTAGAGCAGGTCGAAGGCGTGGTTGATCTCGTGGCAGGCGCCGGAGGCCGGGCGGCTGTCGCCGGCCACGGACATCGAGATGCCGGTGAGCACCAGGCCCTCGGCCAGTACCTGGAGGAAGCCGTCGTCCGCCACCCCGCCGGGGTGCCGGAGCACGGCCTCGCCGGCCTGCCGGGCCAGGGCGGCGGCCAGGCCGTCGATCGCCTCGCCGGTCTCCCGGTTGGACAGTTCCCAGTCGGCGACGGAGGAGATGTTGGAGATCGCGTCGCCGATGCCGGAGCGCACATAGCGGGCCGGCGCCTGGCGGACCACGTCGAGGTCGATGACGACCGCTATCGGGTTGGGCACCCCGTACGAGCCGCGGCCCGCGTCGTTGTCGAGGGTGGCGACCGGCGAACACAGGCCGTCGTGCGCGAGGTTGGTCGCCACCGCGACCAGCGGCAGGCCGACCCGCGCGGCGGCGAACTTCGCACAGTCGATGATCTTGCCGCCGCCCAGGCCCACCACGGCGTCGTAGTGCCCGGACTTCATGGCGTCGGCCAGCTTGATCGCATCGTCCAGCGTGCCGCCGCCCACCGCGTACCAGGTGGCGCCGGGCAGCGCCGGGGCGAGCCGCTCGCGCAGCGCCGCCCCGGAGCCGCCGCTGATGGCGATGGCCAGCTTGCCGGAGCTGGAGATCCGCTGGTCGGCGAGGACGCTCGCGAGATCGTTGAGCGCTCCGGCGCGGATGTCGACGACGACCGGCGAGGGGATGAGCCTCGTCAGTACTGGCACGCGATCTCCCGGCCCTTGGCGAGGTCGTCGTGGTTGTCGATCTCGACCCACTTGACGTCGCCGATCGGCGCGGTGTCGATCTTGAAGCCGCGGTTGACCAGCTCCTGGTAGCCGTCCTCGTAGTAGAGGTCGGGGTCCTTCTCGAAGGTCGTCCTGAGCGCGTCGGCGAGCTCGGCGCCGGCCTCGGCCTCGATCAGGGTGACACCGATGTACTCACCGGTCGCGGTGGCCGGGTCCATCAGCTTGGTGATCCTCCGGACGCCCTGCTCGGGGTCCACGATGACCTTCATCTCCTCGTCGGCGAGGTTCTTCACCGTGTCCAGGGCGAGGATGATCTTCTGGCCGTTGCCCCGGGCGTCCAGCAGGGTCTTCTCGACGGAGACGGGGTGGACGGTGTCGCCGTTGGCGAGGATCACACCACGGCCCAGCACCTCACGGGCGCACCACAGGGAGTAGGCGTTGTTCCACTCCTCGGCCTTGTCGTTGTCGATGAGGGTGATCTTGAGGCCGTACTTCTCCTGGAGCGCCGCCTGGCGCGCGTACACGGCCTCCTTGCGGTAGCCGACGACGATCGCGACCTCGGTCAGACCGACCTCGGCGAAGTTGGCCAGGGTCAGGTCGAGGACGGTCGTGGCCCCTTCTCCCGCCGGGTCCACGGGCACCAGGGCCTTGGGGAGGGCGTCGGTGTAGGGGCGCAGACGGCGTCCGGCGCCGGCTGCCAGCACAAGGCCGATCATGCGGGTTCTCCTGTTTCGTCGTGTACTGCGGGCGCCCCGGAGGACACCCAGAAGCGGATGCTCTCGCTGAGCACCGTCAGCGCGATGACGGCCGCGAGGACCGTCAATGCGAGGGTGAAGCCTTGTTTGTGCCACAGGACGGCGGCGATGGTGACCGCCAGGACCCGTCCTTCGTGCCCGCCGATCGCCCGCACCAGCCAGTGCGGGGGCGCGCCGGTGCCGCCGCGGATGCGGTACACCGTGTCGTAGTGATGGTAGGCGACTGCGGCCACCAGGCCGAATGCGGCGGGGAGTGCGCCGGGGGCGTGTGAGTGGGCGGCCAGGGTCAGGATCGTCACATATTCGGCCGCGCGGAAGACCGGCGGCACCAGCCAGTCGAGCGATCCCTTGAGGGGCGCGGCGACGGCAACCCCGGCGAAGACCGCGTAGCCGGCGGCGCCGAGGACCGGCCACCAGCTCGCCGCCGGGTGCCACCGGAGCGGGACCAGCAGCAGCGCCGCGCCGGCCAGGGCGAGCACCGGAGCGGTCATGGCGCCCTTGCTGCGGGCGATCTTGCCGATCGCCTCCGCCAACGGCCCGGAGTCGGCGAGGTCGTACAGCGCCCGGGCGGCACGGTCGGTGCGGCGGGCCTTGCGGGCGAGGGAGCGCAGCACCCGTCCCGCGGTGGTGTAGCAGGCGGCGAGGGCACAGCCGATCAGCAGGACGACGAAGACGATGCGGGGCGTGGTGAGGGCGGTGAGCACCGCTATCAGCGCCCAGCGCTCGCCGATCGGCAGGATGATCATGCGGCGGACCCAGACCGTCCAGCCGACGTTGTCCAGCCTTCCGGAGAGGGCGGCGGTGGGGCTGGTGTTGGCGCTCGCGTCGTGATTCGCCTCGTTGAAGGAGAAGTCGACGACGTGCCGGCAGGTCTGCAGGACCATCGCGCCGAGCGCGAGGGCCCATACATCGTCGTGGCCTCCGCCGCGGGCGGCACCGAGCGCCAGGCCCGCGTAGTAGGCGTACTCCTTGGCCCGGTCGAAGGTCGCGTCGAGCCAGGCGCCGAGCGTCGAGTACTGCAGCGAGTAGCGGGCGAGCTGGCCGTCGGTGCAGTCGAGCACGAAGGACGCGATCAGCAGCAGGCCCGCGGCGACGAATCCGGGCCGGGTGCCGGATGCCGCGCAGCCTGCGGCGACGAGCGCGGTGAGCAGCGAGGCGGTGGTCACCTGGTTGGGGGTGAGGCCGCGGCGGGCGCACCAGCGGGCGAGGTAGCGGGAGTAGGGGCTGACGCAGAAGGTGGTGAAGAAGCCGTCGCGGGACTTCACGGCGCTGCGCAGCCGCACCGCCTCGTCGTCGGTGGCGGCGACCGCCGCCTCGGCCCTGGCGCGCGCCGGTGCGTCCGCGGGGACGGTGGCGACCAGCACGCCGAGGTCGGGGCGGTGGACGGCGAGGTCCTCGGCCTCGAGCCGGGTGGCGAGGAGGTCGGGGAGGCTGCTGCCGGCGCCGGGGGCCCGGTCCGCCGCGGGGCGCGCGGAATCCCCGGGCACCGTGGCCGGCCGGACGGCCTCGGCCGCCGCCCGCGCCAGCGCGGCCCGCGCCTCCGGCCGGGCACCGAGCACGCCGGGGATGGCGGCGGCCGGGAAGCGGGGGTCGGTCAGGGCCAGCCGCAGGGCGTGGGTGTGGCCGACGAACCCGGGGTCGACCAGCGCGACGCGGCCGCCGGCGGGGGCGGATGCGAGCTCGGTGCGCACCGCGGCGGCGTCGGCCGCCACCCGCACGTCGAAGCCCAGGGACCGCAGGTCGTCCTCGAGGGAGGAGCCGACGGGCGGCAAACCGGTGAGGATGGCGGTCGACAGACGAACTCACTCCTTGGCTGCGGCCTCAGGCAGGGATGCGGCCGCCTCGGCTCCGCAGGGTCTCCGGGCAGCGGGTATGGCACGCGGCCCGGCGTCGGGTGGCGTGCGGCACGTCGGCAGAGGCTATCGGATCACCCGAAGCGGTCATGCGGCGGAGCCGCCCGGGCCCCCGCTACCGACAGGACGTCCGGGACATCCGAGGAGTTCCGGTGCCGGGTGTTCGCGCGGGCCCCCAGCATGGCGGACCGGCGGCCGGACGGACAAAACGGGCTCTGCCCGGCGGCGGATCCGGCTGGTCTAGGGTGCCGTCATGACGTGGCTGATCACAGGTGGGGCCGGATATATCGGGGCGCATGTGGCGCAGGCGATGGTGGCGGCCGGGGAGCGGGTCGCGGTCCTGGACGACCTGTCCAGCGGGGTCGCGGACCGGCTGCCGGAGGGCGTACCGCTGGTGCGGGGCTCGGTACTGGACCGGTCCGCCCTGGACCGCGCGTTCGCCGGGCTGGGGGTGGCGGGCGTGGTGCACCTGGCGGCGAAGAAGCAGGTCGGGGAGTCGGTGGAGAAGCCCCTGCTCTACTACCGGGAGAATGTGCACGGGCTGACCGTGCTGCTCGAAGCGGTGGTGGCGGCGGGCGTCGGCAGCTTTGTCTTCTCCTCCTCCGCGGCCGTCTACGGCATGCCGGACGTCGATCTGGTCACCGAGGAGACGCCGTGTTCCCCGGTCAACCCCTATGGCGAGACCAAGCTGGCGGGCGAGTGGCTGGTGCGGGCGGCGGGGGCCGCGCACGGCTTCTCCACCGCGTGCCTGCGCTACTTCAATGTGGCGGGCGCGGCCCGGCCGGAACTGGCGGACGCCGGTGTGTTCAACATCATCCCGATGATGTTCGACCGGATCACCCGGGGGGAGCGCCCCCGGATCTTCGGTGCCGACTACGACACCCCCGACGGGACCTGCATCCGCGACTACATCCACGTCAGCGACCTCGCCAGGGCGCACATGGCTGCCGCCCGCCGGCTGGCCGGGTCGCCGGGAACCGGCGATCTGACGCTGAACGTCGGCACCGGGCGCGGGGTGTCGGTGCGCGAGATGGCGGATCTGATCACCGAGGTCACCGGTCGCACCGAGCTGGCGGCCGAGGTCGGGCCACGCCGTCCGGGTGATCCGGCGCGTGTCGTGGCGGCCAACGAACTGATCTGGGAAACCCTCGGCTGGAGCCCGCGGCACGACCTGCGGAGCATGGTCGAATCGGCCTGGGAAGGATGGCGCCTGCACCACCCGCAGGCAGCTCGCAGCTGACCGGCCGAGAGTCGGTCACCGCAGGTCAGCGCCGACAATAGGATGTTCACCGGCGCTTTGCCGGATACCCCCCACCCGTAGTTCACTGAGGTTCCCGGCGGCGCTCGCCGACCGGGACCGCTCGGTGTCCGGGAGGCGGCGTTCATGGGTGCAGGGCACGACCACTCGCACGGCGGCTCCCCTCCCCCGGGCGGCACCGCGGCCGCCGCCTACCGGGGCCGGCTGCGGACCGCGCTGGGCATCACCCTCACGGTGCTCGCCGCGCAGACCGTCGGCAGTGTGCTGACCGGCTCGCTGGCGCTGCTCGCCGAGGCCGGGCACATGGCGACGGACGCGGTGGGGGTCTCGATGGCACTGGTGGCGATCCACTTCGCCAACCGGCCGGCCGGCGGGCAGCGCACCTATGGCTTCGCCCGCGCCGAGATCCTGGCCGCGCTGTTGAACTGCCTGCTGTTGCTGGGCGTCGGGGGCTACATCCTGGTCAAGGCCATCCAGCGGCTGGCCCAGCCGGTGGAGGTGCCGGGCGGCCTGACGGTCGTCTTCGGACTGGTGGGCGTGGTGGCCAATGTGATCTCGCTGTCCCTGCTGATGCGCGGCCAGCGGGAGAGCCTCAATGTGCGCGGGGCCTTCCTGGAGGTGCTCTCGGACGCGCTGGGGTCGCTGGCCGTGGTCGTCTCCGCCCTGGTGATCATGGCCACCGGCTGGACCCAGGCGGACCCCATCGCCTCGCTGCTGATCGGGCTGATGATCGTGCCCCGTACCCTCAAGCTGCTCCGCGAGGCGCTGGACGTCCTGCTGGAGGCCGCGCCGCGGAACGTCGATCTGGACGAGGTACGGGCGCACATCCTGGCGCTGCCGGGGGTGGCCGGGCTGCACGACCTCCATGTGTGGACGATCACATCGGGGATGCCGGTGCTGTCGGCGCATGTGGTGGTGGACCGGACGGCACTGGATGCGGCGGGCCACGAGAAGATGCTGCACGACCTCCAGGGATGCCTGGGCGAGCACTTCGACGTGGAGCACTGCACCTTCCAGCTGGAACCCGGCGGCCACGCCGCGCACGAGGCCCGGCTGTGCCACTGAACCGGCTCCCTCATCCGCCGTCCGGCGTGGCGGCGCAGGCCACGTACGGCAGACTTGATGGTCGAAGTCCGACACCGAGGATGGTCAATGCCGATCACATCAGCCGAGGGCCGCTCAGCCGACTCCACCACGGCCCCCGCCTCCGCCGACAGTGCTGAACCGATCATGCTGGAACTCGTCGACGAGGACGGCAGAACCATCGGCACCGCCGAGAAGCTCTCCGCACACCTCGCCCCCGGCAGACTGCATCGCGCCTTCTCGGTCTTCCTCTTCGACGACCACGGACGGCTGCTGCTGCAGCGCCGGGCACTGGGCAAATACCACTCCCCCGGCGTCTGGTCGAACACCTGCTGCGGCCATCCCTACCCGGGCGAGCCGCCGTTCGCGGCCGCGGCCCGCCGCACCGGCGAGGAGCTGGGCGTCGCCCCCGCGCTGCTGCGCGAGGCGGGGACGGTGCGCTACAACCACCCCGACCCGCTCTCCGGCCTGGTGGAACAGGAGTACAACCACCTCTTTGTCGGCATGGTGCGGGCCGCGCTGCGCCCGGACCCGGAGGAGATCGAGGAGACCGCGTTCGTCACCCCCGCCGAGCTCGGGGAGCTGCGGCGCGGGGCGCCGTTCTCGGCCTGGTTCATGACGGTGCTGGACACCGTGCGCCCGGCGGTGCGCGAGGTCATCGGCACCGAGGCCGGCTGGTAGCGCCCGGGAGGGGCACGAGCGGCAGGGCGGCCCAGACCACCTTGCCGCCGCCCGCCGTGTGCTCGACATCACACGCCCCGCCCGCCTCCTCCACCACGGCCTGCACCAGCAGCAGCCCCCGGCCGCCGATCCGCTCCTCGTCCGCCGCCAGGGGTTTGGGGCGGCAGGGGTGGTCGTCCTCGACGGCCACCCGCACCCACTGCGGGCCGATGGAGATCTCCACGGCCACTTCGGGCGAGAGCAGCGCGGCGTGCTGCACGGCGTTGGTGACCAGCTCCGAGACGATCAGCAGCAGCCCGTCCAGCCGGTCTCCGGCCGGCAGCACTTGCTGACGCCTCATCAACTCACGGACCGCGTGCCGGGTCCCGGGCACGGAGGAGGGAAGCGCGGGAGCGGTGAGCCGCCAGGTGCCGTCATAGACGACCGCTGGGCGCGGCGGGGCCTGCCCCGGTTCGGGCGGAACGCTCCCGAGGATCTCCATGTCCGATACCAACCCCTCGCCGTGGCTCCACCGCACACACCGAGTGTTGGGAATGCTGAGCTCAGTACCGGCCAGCTGAACAGAAGTCAGCGCCTATCGACGCTATTTGATCGTGTGCGTATGCCATGGTCACTCTCGCGACTGTTCCTGGCTGCCCAGTTCACCATTGGCCGGACGATCCGGAAGCTCGATCTCCGACGGCCGGACCACCGGGCGACCCGGATAGCATCCGGCGCATGGAGCCCGCACTGCACCTGGACGTCGCCGACACCACGGCGACCATCCGCATCACCAACCCTGCCAAGCGCAATGCCATGACCCCGGAGATGTGGCGGGCCCTGCCGCCGCTGCTGGAGCGGTGCGCCGCCGACCCTGCGGTACGGGTCCTGGTGCTGACCGGCGAGGGCGACACCTTCTGCGCGGGCGCGGACATCGCCACCCTGACCACCGACGGCGCCCGGGCCTCCCAGGAGCTCTCGGTGGTGGCCGAGGAGGCGCTGGCGGCATTCCCCAAACCGACCCTGGCCGCCGTGCGCGGCCACTGCGTGGGCGGCGGCTGCCAGCTGGCCGCCGCCTGCGATCTGCGCTTCGCCGCGGAGGGCGCGTCCTTCGGGGTCACCCCGGCCCGGCTGGGCATCGTCTACCCGGCGTCGTCCACCCGCCGGCTCACCGGGCTGGCCGGCCCGGCGACCGCCAAGTACCTGCTCTTCTCCGCCGAGTTGATCGACGCCACCCGGGCCCTGCGCACCGGCCTGGTGGACGAGGTGTGGCCGCCGGACGCGCTGGACGAACGGGTGTCCCGCTTCGCCCGGGTGCTGGCCTCGCGCTCCCAGCTGACCCAGGCCGCGGCCAAGGAGTTCACGGCCGGGCCGCCGGGCCCGGAACGCGTCGCGCACTGGGCCGAGCAGGCACGCGGCAGCGGCGACGCCGCGGAGGGGGTCGCCGCCTTCCTGGAGCGCAGGACGCCGCGCTTCGCCTGGACCCTCTAGGAGGATGACCCGGATGCGGGTCAAAGGGGCCCTCGTGCCGGGTGGCCGGCCACCAACCGCCTGTAACGGTGTCGTGAAAACAAGCGAGGAAAAGAACGAAGAGAGAAATGACGGGAGGGGCGAGTGGCGGCAAAGCCTTACGCTGGGGGCATGACGACGCGCGATGAGCTGTACCGCCTGGTGGCCCAGCTCCGGCCCGAGACGCTGGACGACGCCGCGGCCGTACTGCGTCAATACGGACCCGAGCGTTCCGACGAGCCGCCGTACCCGCGCTCGGTCGGCGTGCTGACCGAGGCGCCCGCGGATTTGTCCACGCACGTTGACGACTACCTCGCGGACGGCTTCGCCCAGTGACACAATCCGGCGGGTGATCGTCGTAGACACGGGCCCACTCGTCGCTCTCGCCAGTCCCCGGGACTCGGCGCATGCCGTGTGCCGGGCCTGGCTCGACGCACTGCCCACGCGCCGCAACCTGGTGGTACCGGCCACGGTGGTAGCCGAAGCCTGCTACCTGGTGGAGCGGTTCGGCGGCCCCCACACGGAGGCCCTCTTCCTCGACGACCTGGCGGTGGGCGCGTACGGCACCGTGACGGGCCTGATGCCCGAGGACATCCAGCACATGTCGGACCTGGTCCGGCAGTACGCGGACCTGCCGCTCGGCGGGACCGACGCATCGGTCATCGCGGTGGCCGAGCGGCTGCACACCGCCTGCCGGCCGTTCCGTCAGTCCTTGCCGCGCACGGTGCGCCACTCGGCGACGATGTCGGCCGGGGCCTTGTCCGGCGAGCCCGCGTCATAGGGCGGCTGGGGGTCGTACTCGACGATCAGCTGGATGGTCTGGGCGGTACGGTCGTCGGCGATCCGGCCCGCGAGGGTGAGTCCCATGTCGATGCCGGAGGAGACCCCGGCGGCCGTGACGTACTTGCCGTCGGTGACCACCCGCTCCTCCGTCGGCTCGGCGCCGTAGCCGGCGAGCTGTGGGCGGGCCAGCCAGTGGCCGGTGGCCCGGCGGCCGGTGAGCAGCCCGGCGGCGCCCAGGATCAGGGAGCCGGTGCACACCGAGGTCGTCCAGGTCGTGTGCTCGTCCACCGACCGCAGCCACTCGTGTACCGGGCCGGGCCGCAGCGGGAGGTTCCCTTCGGGCCCGCCCGGCACCACCACGACGCCGGGGCGGACCACCTCGTCGAGCGAGGCGTCGGCGGCCAACACGAGCGTGCCGGTGTCATTGCCCACCGGGCCGGACCGCTCGGCGGTGAACACCACCTCGGCGCCCGGGATCCGGCTGAGGATCTCATAGGGGCCGACCGCGTCGAGGGCGGTGAAGCCGGGGAAGAGCAGGATGGCTATCTGCACAACAGGCCTTTCTTTTCATGGTTGTTCACCTATGCGGGCACGCGTGCCGTTCACCTCACGGTGGGTACCGGCCGGAAGCGGCGCCGGTATTCGGCGGGTGCCGTGCCCAGGGCGCGCAGGAAGGACCGCCGCATGGCCTCGGGCGTGCCATAGCCGCAGGCGCGGGAGACCTCCTCGACGCCGTCCGCGGTGTCCTCCAGCAACCGGCGGGCCGTCTCCAGCCGCACCCGGTCGACATAGCGGCCGGGCGTCAGACCGATCTCGGCCCGGAAGGCCCGGGCGAACTGCCGGGGCGAGAGGTTCGCCCGGGCGGCCAGGGCCTCGACGGTCAGGTCCGCGCCCGGGTGCTCGGCGATCCACTGCTGGACGTCGCGCAGCGACGGGCGGTGCGCGGTCTGCGCGGCGAGCTGGGCACTGAACTGCCGCTGGTTTCCCGGGCGGCGGAGGAAGACGACCAGGTGCCGGGCGACGGCGAGGGCGACCTCGCGGCCGAGGTCCTCCTCGACCAGGGCGAGCGCCAGGTCGACGCCCGCCGTGACCCCCGCCGAGGTGGCCAGGTTCCCGTCCCGTACGAAGATGGGCGTGGCGTCCACCTGCACGGCGGGAAACCGGTCGGCGAGGTCGTCGGCGTACGCCCAGTGCGTGGTGGCCGGCCGGCCGTCCAGCAGCCCGGCGGCGGCGAGCAGGAACGCCCCGGTGCAGACCGAGATCAGCCGCCCGGCCGCCGGGCCCCGCTCGCGCAGCCAGGCCACCAGGCGGGGGTCGGGATCGTCGGTGCACCGGCCGCCGGGGACCAGCAGCATGTCCGGGTCGGCGCAGTCCCCGAGCGCGGCATCCGGCAGCAGCCGCAGTCCGCTGTTGCTGCGCACCGGACCGCCGTCGAGGGTCGCGGTGCGCACCCGGTAGGCGGCGGGGTCACCGGCCACGGCGGCCGCGGCCGTGAACACCTCGAGCGGGCCGGTGACATCCAGGCTCTGGACCCCCTCGAAGAGCACGATCAGCACGGTGTGGCGGGGCTTCATGACCACCATGCTCCCGCGCACCGGCCCATGCCTGCAATGACGATTTCCCCACCTTTTCCGCCATCTCCTCCGGCCGGCGGAGCCTTCCCACCCCACCAACTCGCCGGTAACATACCGGACATGACTGCTCTCCCCGCAGGGGCCGGACGGCACTGTCACGCCGTCGTCAACACCATGCACACGACCTATTACTTCTCCCCCGAGACCGCCCAGGAACTGGCCGCTCTCGGCATCAAACAGCAGAACGCCGCCTATCTCGCCGGTCGGAGCGCCGCCCTGGGCCGGGTCGGCCCCGGAACCGTCACCGCGGCCTTCCACAGCTTCAAGTACGACCTGGTGGCCCGGCACATTCCCCGGGTGTGGGACGCCGCCTCGCCGCAGCAGGTGCTGGACGCCCGGCTGCGCGGCGCCGACCGCACGCTGCGCCGGCTGCTGGGCGAGGAGGCGGTCGCCTCCGCCGAAATGGCCGAGGCCGCCCGGCTCGCGCTGCGCGCGACCGAGGGCTGCGAGCGGCCGGTGCACCCGATGTACTCCGCCAACGCCGACCAGCCCGTGCCCGAGGTCCCGCACCTCGCCCTCTGGTATGCCGCGACGCTGCTGCGCGAGCACCGCGGCGACGGGCATCTGATGGCCCTCTCCCGCTCGGGGCTGGATCCGGTGGAGGCGCTCATGAGCCACACCGCCACCGGGAAGGGCATGTCCGTCAAGTGGCTGCTGTCCTTCCGCGGCTGGAGCGAGGCCGAGCTGATGGCGGCCCGGGACCGGCTGCGCGAGCGCGGACTCCTGGACGCGGACGGCGAGTTGACGGCGGCGGGGTGGGCCCTGCGCGAGGAGCTGGAGACCGAGACCGACCGGCTGGACGCTGGTCCGTATGAGCACCTGGGCGCGGCGGGCGTGGCCCGCCTCACCGAGCTGGCGAGGGCCTTCGGCACGGCGGCGGTGAAGGCGGGGGCGTTTCCCGCCGATGTGCGCGGCAAGGGCTGAGCGGCGGGCCGGTCGGCGGCGGCTTCCGCCACGGGTACCTGCCACAATGCAGATCACGGCTGGTAGAGAATGCGGAGCGTGATCGTGACGGCAACTGGTGCGTCGGTCGAAGGCAGGATCGCCGAGGAGCTCGGTGTGCAGGAGCGGCAGGTGAAGGCCGCCGTCGACTTGCTGGACGGCGGGGCCACCGTGCCGTTCGTCGCCCGCTACCGCAAGGAGGCGACCGGCGCGCTCGACGATGCGCAGCTGCGCACCCTCGAGGAACGGCTGCGCTATCTGCGGGAGCTGGAGGAGCGGCGGGCGGCCGTCCTGGAGTCCGTCCGCTCCCAGGGCAAGCTGGATGCCGCGCTGGAGGAGCAGATCCGCGCGGCCGACTCCAAGGCCCGCCTGGAGGACATCTATCTGCCGTTCAAGCCCAAGCGGCGGACCAAGGCACAGATCGCCCGCGAGGCCGGTCTGGAGCCGCTGGCCGACAGGCTGCTGGGTGACCCGGATGTGGAGCCGCTCACCGCGGCCGCGGCCTTCGTCGACGCGGACCGCGGCGTCGCGGACGCCGCCGCCGCGCTGGAGGGCGCGCGGGCCGTGCTGACCGAGCGGTTCGGTGAGGACGCCGACCTCATCGGCGAGCTGCGCGAGCGGATGTGGGCGCGCGGGCGGGTGGCGGCCAAGGTACGGGAGGGCAAGGAGGAGGCGGGCGCCAAGTTCGCCGACTACTTCGACTTCAGCGAGCCCTTCACCGAGCTGCCCTCGCACCGGGTGCTGGCGATGCTGCGCGGGGAGAAGGAAGAGGTCCTGGACCTCGCGCTGGAGCCGGAGCCGGCCGGTGAGCAGGCCGGTCCGAGCGCCTATGAGCAGGCGATCGCGCGGCGCTTCGGCATCGCGGCCCGCAGTGGGCACAGCCGTCCGGGGGACAAGTGGCTGGCGGACACCGTCCGTTGGGCCTGGCGCACCCGGGTCCTGGTCCACCTCGGCATCGACCTGCGGCTGCGGATGCGGCAGGCCGCGGAGGACGAGGCGGTGCGGGTCTTCGCCGCGAACCTGCGCGATCTGCTGCTCGCCGCGCCCGCCGGCACCCGGGCCACCATGGGGCTCGACCCCGGTTTCCGTACCGGGGTGAAGGTCGCCGTGGTGGATGCCACCGGCAAGGTCGCCGCGACCGAGACCGTCTACCCGCACGTTCCGCAGAACAAGTGGGACGCCGCCCTGGCCACCCTGGCCCGGCTCGCCCGTGAGCATGACGTCGAGCTGATTGCGATCGGCAATGGCACCGCCTCCCGGGAGACGGACCGGCTGGCGGCCGATCTCATCGCCCGGGAGACGGAGTTGAAGCTCACCAAGGTGATGGTCTCGGAGGCCGGTGCCTCCGTGTACTCCGCCTCGGCGTTCGCCTCCCAGGAACTGCCCGGAATGGATGTGTCGTTGCGCGGCGCGGTGTCGATCGCCCGGCGGCTGCAGGACCCGCTGGCCGAACTGGTCAAGATCGATCCCAAGTCGATTGGAGTCGGCCAGTATCAGCACGATCTGTCCGAGGTGAAGCTGTCGCGGTCGCTGGATGCGGTGGTGGAGGACTGTGTCAACGGGGTGGGCGTCGATGTCAACACGGCTTCCACGCCGCTGCTTTCCCGGGTGTCCGGGATCGGGGCCTCGCTCGCCGAGAACATCGTCGCCCACCGTGACGCGAACGGGCCCTTCCGGTCCCGCCGGGCGCTCAAGGACGTGGCCCGGCTGGGTCCCAAGGCGTATGAGCAGTGCGCCGGCTTCCTGCGGATCCGCGGTGGCAGCGATCCGCTGGACGCCTCCAGCGTGCACCCGGAGTCCTATCCCGTGGTGCGGGCGATGGTGAAGACGACGGGTGGCGAGGTCGCCTCGCTCATCGGCAACACGGCCGTGCTGCGGTCGCTGCGGCCGCAGGACTTCGTCAGCGAGTCGTTCGGGCTGCCGACGGTGACCGACATCCTGCGGGAGCTGGAGAAGCCCGGGCGCGACCCGCGGCCCGCGTTCAAGACCGCCGTCTTCAAGGAGGGCGTCGAGAAGATCGGCGATCTGACCCCGGGGATGGTCCTGGAGGGCGTGGTCACCAATGTGGCGGCCTTCGGCGCGTTCGTCGACGTGGGTGTGCACCAGGACGGGCTGGTCCATGTGTCGGCGATGTCCAAGACCTTCGTCAAGGACCCGCGGGACGTGGTGAAGCCGGGGGACATCGTGCGGGTGAAGGTGATGGAGGTGGATGTCGCGCGCAAGCGGATTTCGCTGACGCTCCGGCTGGACGACGCGGCGGATCCCGCCCGTGACCGGGCTCCGCGCAAGGAGCGCAAGGAAGCTCCGCGCAAGGAAGGCAAGGAGCGCAAGGAGCGCGCGCCGCGCCAGCGCCGCGAGGCGGCCGCGCCGGCCCAGGGAGCGATGGCCGACGCACTGCGGCGGGCCGGTCTGTTGTGAGCCGGCCGGTCCGGGTGCGGCCGGCCGCACCCGGACCGGCTGCACCCTGGCTGACGCGGCACTAGCGCGCCGGGAACCTCGGCAGCGGCCGGTCGAAGAGCCAGGGCTCCAGCACCTCGCCCACCGGCCGCCCCACCACCCGCCCCGCATGCGCCAGAAACGCGCTGGTGTCCGCGCTCCCGCCGCGGTGCGCCGCGTGCCAGGTCCGCAGCACCGTGAAGAAGCAGGCGTCCCCCACCGCCAGCCGCAGTGCGTGCAACGTGCATGCCCCCCGCACATAGATGCGGTCGTCGAAGAGGTGCCGTCGGCCGGGGTCCGCGATGCGCAGATTCTGCCGCCGCCCCGCCAGCTCCAGCCAGGCCCGCCGGGCCAGGGTGTCCGCGTCGTCCTCGCCGATGTGTTCGGACCACAGCCACTCGGCGTAGGTCGCGAACCCCTCATTGAGCCAGATGTGCTGCCAGTCGGCGAGGCCGACGCTGTTGCCGAACCACTGGTGCGCGATCTCGTGCGCGACCAGCGTCTCCGAACCGCGCTGCCCGTCCACATGGTTGCGCCCGAAGACGGACAGCGTCTGGTTCTCCACCGGCGCCGCCAGATCCGCGTCCACGACGACGGCACCATAGGACTCGAACGGATAGTCGCCGAAGAGCTCGGTGAATGCGCACAGCATCTCCGGCTGGCGCCCCAGATCGTGCCGGGCCGGGGCCGCGAGATCGGCCGGATAGGCGATGTGCACCGGAACGGGCGCCGAGTGTCCGGCCGTTCGGGTCTCGAGCACAAACCGCCCGGTGTAGACGGCGGCGAGATAGCTGGCCATGGGCCCGGGGTGGTGGTACGTCCAGCGCACCGCGCCGCCCAGCTGCCGGCGTTCCCGCAGGGTGCCGTTGGCGAGCACATGCAGCCCGCGGGGCACGGTGACCGCGAAGGTGTAGGCCGCCTTGTCGTCGGGGCGGTCGTTGCAGGGGAACCACGAGGGCGCACCCACCGGCTGGGAGGCGACGAGCGTGCCGTCGTAGTCGTCCCCGGTGCGGTCCCAGCCGACGCCGCCGAACGGTGTGGTGACCGGCCGCGGGCGGCCCCCGTAGCCGATGTCCATGACGAACGGGCGGCCCGGGGCGAGCGGCCGGGCGGGGCTGAGCAGCAGCTTGCCGTCCCGGCGGTGGACGGCGACCGGCCGTCCGTCCAGCCGGGCGCCGCGCACCTTCAGCTTCGCGAGGTCGAGTTCGACCCGGCGCAGACGGTCCTCGGCGACCGCCCGGATCCGGGCGTGGCCCTTGAGCCACGCCCGGTCCGGGTCATAGGCGAGCCGCAGCTCATAGGCCAGGGTGCGGTGGCCGTACGAGCCGTGCCGGGGGAAGTAGGCGCCCTTGGCGTCCCTGGTCCGCCGGAAGATGCCGCCGCCGCTGCCGTCGCTGTCGGCGGCCGCCGCGGTCAGCGGGAGGACCGCCGCGGCGGCGAGCAGCGCGCGGCGGCTGCACGGGAGCCGTGCCCTCAGGCCGCGCATTCGCCCCCGGCCACGCACACCAGCGTGGGTGGCGTCGGCCGTTCCCCGGCGATCGGATTGCCCGCCCAGCGCGTGCCGGCCGGCACGCTCTCGCCGCGCATGACCAGCGAGGACGGGGCGATGGCGGTGTGCGCGCCGACGGTGGTGCCGGGCAGCGCGATGCCGTGCGGGCCGAGGGACGCGCCTTCGGCGAGGTGGACGGTGTCCATACGCATGATCCGGTCGTGGAAGAGGTGGGTCTGCAGTACGCAGCCGCGGTTGACGCTGACCCCGTCGCCGAGGGTGATGAGGTCGGTCTCCGGCAGCCAGTGGGTGTCGCACCACACACCCCGGCCGATCCTCACGCCCAGGGTGCGCAGCCACCAGTTGAGCACGGGGGTGCCGGTGAAGGGACCCGCCAACCAGGGGACGGCGAGGGATTCCACGAAGGTGTCGTACAGCTCGTTGCGCCAGACGAAGGAGCTCCACAGCGGGTGCTCGCTCACCGTGAAGCGACCCATCAGCAGCCACTTGGCGGCGGTGGCCGTCAGTCCGGCGACCAGGCCGGCGAGCAGCAGCAGCGGGGCGCCCACCAGGGCGGCGAGCCACAGGCCGCCGACGTCGAGCGCGCGCTGCTCGCCGAGGAACACCCCGTCGGCGAGGGCGAGGCCGATCATCAGGGGCAGGACCCGGCACAGCTCCACCGAGGCCCGGGCGAGGACCAGCCGCCTGGGCGGGTCGAAGGTGCGTCCGGCGTCGGCGGTGGTCGCCACGCGTGGCAGCGGCATCGCGGGCCGGCCCAGCCAGGAGGTGCCCGGCTCGCTGTGCTCGGGGGCGTCGGAGAGGACGCCGATCAGGCCGTGGTCGGGCACCGTGCGGCCGGGGCCGACGATGCCGGAGTTGCCGACGAAGGCGCGCCGCCCGATGTGGGCGTGGCCCAGCCGCAGCCAGCCGCCGCGGAGCTCATACGGGGCGACGAGCGTGTCGTCGGCGAGGAACGCGCCGTCCTCGACGCTGAGCAGCGAGGGCAGCGGCAGGACGGTGGAGAGCTCGGCGCGGCGGCCGATCCGGGCGCCCAGCATGCGCATCCACACCGGGGTGGCCAGGCCGGCATAGACCGGGAAGAGGTTGCGGCGGGCGCCGTCCAGGAGGCGGGTGACCAGCCAGGCCCGCCAGGCGACGCCGCCGCAGGCCGGGTGGTGGCCCGGGATGATGCCGCGGCCGAGGACGCGGACCGTGGCGGCGAGTACCAGCATCCAGCAGAAGGTGGTGAGCAGGGTGAGCGGCGGCACCGACAGCAGCATCCAGCCGGCCGCCGAGGTCAGGGTGGCGGTGTCCTTGATCAGGTAGTAGGTCGCGACCAGCACGGGTGCGAAGGCGACCAGCGGCAGCAGCGGCATTCCGGCGAGGGAGAGCGCATAGGCGGCGGCCCAGCGGCGGGAGCGCTGTGCCCGTGGGGCGGGCCAGCCGTCGGCGGAGCCCCCGTCGACCGAGCGGACCGGGCAGTTGGCGCCGTGGGCCGAGTTGCCGTCCGGGCGGGCGGGCGAGCCGATCCAGGTGTGTCCGGCGGGTACATGGTCGTTCAGGCAGGCGCCCGCGGCGAGTTCGGCGCCCGGGCCGAGGGAGGAGCCGGGCATGACCATGCTGCGGTGACCGACGCGGGCGTTGGCGCCGATGCGCACGGTGCCGATGTGGATCACCTCGCCGTCGAGCCACCAGCCGGCGATGTCGGCCTCGGGTTCGACGCTGCAGCCGTCGCCGAGCTCGGCGAGCCCGGTGACCGGCGGCATGGTGTGCAGGGCGACGTTCTTGCCCGCCGAGCAGCCGAGGGCGCGCGCGTACCAGGACATCCAGGGGGTGCCGACCAGGGACGGGACCCCGAAGGACGCGACGGTGCGCTCGGCGGCCCACAGCCGCAGGTGGACCCGGCCGCCGCGCGGGTAGGCGCCGGGCGCGATGCCATGGGTCAGCACCCGGGCGACGGCGGCGCCGATCGCGAACCGGCCCGGCGCGCTGAGCAGCAGCAGCCAGCCGGCCAGCACGAACCACCAGGAGACGTGGGGTGCCCAGGCCTTGGGCGCGAGTAGCCCGATCATATTGTCGGCGATGGCCAGACCGACCAGGCCGCGCAGTCCCTGCACGCCGAACAGGGCGCTCTGGATGAGGATCTGGGCCGCGCCGGTGCGGCGCCGCACGGGGCGGACCCGGCGGCCGTGGTCGGCCTGCGGGGCCTGGGAGGCGTCCAGCGAGTCGATGTGCCCGGCCATGTCCCGCAGCACGGTGTGGCCGTAGAGGCCAGCCACCGAGACGCCCGGGTGGTCCTCGCGCAGGGCGGACGCCATGCGGGCGACCGTCAGACTGCTGCCCCCCATGGCGACGAAGTCGGAGTCGGCGCCGGGCCGGCTGCCCAGCAGCTCTTCCCACAGGTCGGCCAGTCGGGCGGCCGTGCCGTGCAGCTTCTCGCCGGTCTCGGTGCCTTCGGTCTCTCCGGTGGTGGGGAGCGGCCAGGGCAGGGCGTTGCGGTCGACCTTGCCGGAGGTGCGGGTGGGCAGGTCGTCGACCTCGGCCAGGACCGGGACGAGCGCCGCGGGCAGCCGATCGGCCAGTCGCCTTCTGGCGTCCTTGCGGTCGTACTCGGGGCCCGGCACCACATAGCCGACCAGCAGTTGGCTGCCGACCGGGGTGGTGCGTACGGCGGCCGCGGCGCCGCGCACTCCCGGGAGCGCGCTGAGCGCGGCGTCGATCTCGCCGAGTTCGATGCGCCGGCCGCCGAGCTTGATCTGGTCGTCGGCGCGCCCGGCGAAGACCAAGCCCTCGGGGTCGGCGCGGACCAGGTCGCCGGTGCGGTAGACGCGGTCGAGGCCGAGGGCCTCGGAGGGCCGAAAGCGCTCGGCGTCCTTTGCCGGGTCCAGGTAGCGGGCGACGCCGGCCCCGGCGATGACCAGCTCGCCCTCGGCCCCGAAGGGGACGGGCTCGCCGGCCTCGTCGACGACGGCCAGCTCCCAGCCGTCCAGCGGCAGCCCGATGCGCACCGGCCGGCCCGGCAGCATCCGGGCGGCGCAGGCGACGACGGTGGTCTCGGTGGGGCCGTAGGTGTTCCACATCTCGCGGCCGGGCACGGCGAACCGGTCGACCAGCTCGGCCGGGCAGGCCTCGCCGCCGACGATCAGCAGCCGGACCCGGTCCAGGGACTCGGCCGGCCACAGGGCGACCAGGGTGGGCACGGTGGAGACCACGGTGATGCCGCGCTCGACCAGCCAGGGCCCGAGCTCATGGCCGGCCCGCACCAGCGAGCGGGGTGCCGGCACCAGGCAGGCGCCATAGCGCCAGGCCAGCCACATCTCCTCGCAGGAGGCGTCGAAGGCCACCGAGAGCCCGGCCAGCACCCGGTCGCCGGGGCCCAGCGGCTGCTCCTGGAGGAACAGCCTGGCCTCGGCGTCGACGAAGGCGGCGGCGCTGCGGTGGGTGACGGCGACGCCCTTGGGGGCGCCGGTGGAGCCGGAGGTGAAGATGATCCAGGCGTCGTCCGCCGGCAGCGGGAGCCGGGGCGCCACGGCCGCGGGGGACCTGCCGCCGGGGGTGAGGGTGCCCTCGGCTCCGATGACCGCGCAGACGCCGGCCTCGTGGAACACCGTGGCGGCGCGTTCCTCGGGGTCGTCGGCGTCCACCGGCACATAGGCGGCCCCGCAGCGCAGGGTGGCCAGGATGGAGAGGTAGAGCTCCGCCGTTCCGGAGGGAACCCGGATCCCGACCCGGTCACCGGGCCCGATGCCGGCCCGGCGCAGCCGCTCGGCGCGGGACTCGACCTCGTCGCACAGCCGCCGGTAGCTGAGGACGTCGCTGCCGGTGTCGATGGCGGGGGCGTCCGGGTGAGCGGCGGCGGTGGCGTCGAGTGCGTCGATCAGGGTGCGGGTGCCAGGCGGCGGGACGCTGGCATAGCGCGCCCGCTCCACTGGCGGATCCAGTGGGGTGGGCGTGGGACTGGAGTGGGTCGGGGACATGCGTACGCCTCAATTCGACGTTGTTGATGCGAACGTCCTTCACGGACGTCCGCACCCACAGACGTCGCTCCGGGCCCATGGGTTCGTATAACGAGGCCAACGTTCCGTAAATCGAACATGTACTGGAGTGGCCTCGAACGGACCGCCTCTACCACCGTACGTGTCGCCACACCGGAAAACCATGGTTTTCAACCACTCGCACCCCGATGATCCCTTGAGGAACTGTTGGTCATCTCCTGGGGTTGTTTTCGGCAACCTGGTCACCCTTTTGGTAGCACTGGAACGGGTGATCCCGGTCACTGCTCGGTGACTCGGCCGTCCGCCACCTCGATCCGGCGGGTGGTGTGGACCGCCTCCAGCATCCGCCGGTCGTGGGTGACCAGGAGCAGAGTGCCGCGGTAGGAGGCCAGTGCGGACTCCAGTTGCTCGATGGCCGCGAGGTCCAGGTGGTTGGTGAGCTCGTCCAGCAGGAACACGTCATAGCGGTTGAGCAGCAGCGAGGCGAGTCCGGCCCGGGCGGCCTGGCCGCCGGAGAGGCTGGTCATCGGGCGGTCCAGGCCGACCGTCAGACCGAGCGAGCCGACCACCTCCTCGGCGCGCTCGTCCAGGTCGGCGCCGCCGAGGCCGAGCCAGCGCTCCAGGCCGGTGGCATAGGCGTCATCGGCCCCCGGCGCGCCCTCCACCAGCGCCTCGGTGGCGGTGTCCAGCGCGGCCTGCGCCGCGGCGACCCCGGTCCGGCGGGCCAGGAACCCCCGGACGGTCTCCCCCGCGCGCCGCTCGGGCTCCTGCGGCAGATGACCCACGGTCGCGGTCGGCGGGCTGAGCCGCAGGCTCCCCTGGTCCGGGGCGGCGAGCCCGGCGAGCAGCCGCAACAGCGTCGACTTTCCCGCGCCATTGGCACCGACGAGCCCGATCACGTCCCCGGGTGCGCCGCCGAGGTCGGGCCCGGAGAACAGGGTGCGATCGCCGTGTCCGGCGGCGAGGTCCTTGACGACGAGAGTGGCGCTCATAGGACTCCGACTCCAGCCGCCGGTGATCCGCTCACCGAATGGATTTCGTCCCCTGGACCAGCGGCCCCTATCCCGGCGACACCCCCGCGACCAGCACATCCCCAAAGGTCCGCGCCACCACGAACGCCCCGCTCACCGGCAGCCGGTGCACCCCCGCTGCCAGCCGCCCCTCGAAGAGCTCGTACACCCGGGTACGGCGCAGCACGTCCTGCCGGTAGCCGGTCAGCCGCACCCGGCAGGCGATCGCCACCTCCACCCGGGCCCGCGAGCCGGTCGCGCTCAGCGCGACCACCCGCCGCTGCTCGGGCGGCGTCCGGGTCAGGGCCTGCTCCAGCTGTGCGACCAGCAGGGGCACCAGCGGGGCCAGGGTGTCCACAAACACCGCATCGGCGTTCGCGGTCGCGAACGCGGCTCGTACGGCGGCCCGTTCGTCCTCCCCCACCGCGCCGTCGAAGGCCACCGCACCGTAGGTCCGCAGCTCCGCCGCGTCCACGCCCACCGCATCGCGGGTGATCTCGGCGCCGATGCCCATGGTGCGCAGGGCGGCCGCGAGCCTGGCGAACAGCGCCACCCGTCGCCCCACCAGCAGTACCCGGCGCGCGGATCCGGCTAGAGCCTCCTCGGTGCACAGTCGTTCCAGCACCGCCCGGTACTGCTCCGCCCGGAACCGGAAGGGCCCGATTCCGGCATAGCCGTCGCGCACCGGGTCCACCGTCTCGGCGGTCTGCCACGCAAAGTCCCGCCAGATGACGTCCGTTCCCTCCCGCTGGATCACGGCACTGACGACACCGCACTCCAACCCCTCGCATTCGGGGCAGGCATAGAGGACATACCGGCCGCCGGGCAGTGGTGGCCCGGTCTCCAGCAGCAGCCCCCGCACATGTGAGGTGAAGATCGACGGGCCGAGGTCGGAGGCGAGCGGCGAGACCCCGTCGAGATCGGCGAGGCGCAGCAGCAGCGGCCGTCCGTCCACGATGAAGTCCAGGAAATCACGGTGCATTTGATACCCGCGCCCGGCGAGAACCCCGCCGGCCCGAGTCGCCTGCGCGACCCCGAACGTCGCGTACTCCACTGCCATGGGCCGAGTATTCCCGGCTGCCCACCGCTTTGCGCCCAACCGGCGTGATCAGGAGGTACGTTCACTCGCATGGTGACCGACATACTTGTGCTGGGCTCCGGAGTGATCGGCCTGACGAGCGCCGTCGTGCTGGCCGAAGGCGGGCACCGGGTCGAGGTGCTGACCCGCGAACCCGCGGCCGGTACCACCTCCGCGGTGGCCGGCGGGCTGTGGTGGCCCTACCGGATCGAGCCCGGGGAGCAGGCCGCCGCCTGGTCGTCGGCCGCGCTTCGGGTCATGACCGAACTGGCCCTGGATCCCGCGGAGACGGGGGTGCGGCTGACCGAGGGCACCGAGGTGGGCCGGGCGGTGTCCGAACTGGGGCCGTGGGCGGCCGGGGTGCCGGGGCTGCGCGACGCCACACCCGGCGAGCTGCCCGGCGGCTACGACCGCGCCGTGCGCGCCCGGGTGCCGCTCATCGACATGCCCGCCCATCTCTCCCATCTGCTGCGCAGACTGGCGGCGGCCGGCGGCAAGGTCACCACCACCGCGGTCGCCTCGCTCGCCGATGCGGCCCGCCATCCGGCGCCGGTCATCGTCAACTGCACCGGGCTGGGCGCCCGCGAGCTGGTGCCCGACCGGGACACCCACCCGGTGCGGGGCCAGCTCGTGGTGGTCGAAAACCCGGGCGTGGACGAGTGGTTCGCCGTCGCCGGCGACGACCAGGAGGACACCACCTATCTGTTCCCCCAGCCCTACGGCCTGGTCCTCGGCGGCACCGCCCAGGAACACTCCTGGGACCGTGCCCCCTCCCCCGCCACCGCCCGGGCCATCGTCGCCCGCTGCGCCCGGGTGCATCCCGCGGTCGCCCGCGCCCGGGTCCTGGCCCACCGGGTGGGCCTGCGCCCGGCCCGGCGCGGCGGCGTCCGGCTGGCGGCCGAGCGACTGCCGGACGGCAGGCGTCTGGTGCACAACTACGGCCATGGCGGGGCGGGGGTGACGGTCTCCTGGGGGTGCGCCCAGGTGGTGGCGGAGCTGGTGTCCGGCGCAGCGGACATCCCCTGAAGCGGGACCGGGGCCTGCCCCCGGTCCCGCCCGTCCGTCACGGCAGGTGCGTCACGGACGGAATGCGCAGCCCGTGCGGCGGCCGGCCCGCCCGGCCCGGTGCGGGCTCCGCACCCTGGGTCGCCCGGATGAACGCCGGGTATCCCCCGGCCAGCGGCAGGCTCGCCGAGGTGTTCTGCAGATCGACCGTCAGCTTCGGGGTCGTGGACGGGGCGTCGACCAGCGGAGTGTCCGTGCCGGCCACGATCAGGGCCAGCCGGTGACCGGCCGGGATCACATGGTCGGCCGTGCCGAGGTCGAGGCCGATGGTGTACGGCCGGCCGGGAGTCACCTCACGCTGCTCGTCGGCGTAGTGGCCGAGGTCGGCCCAACCACGGCTGAAGATGGTGTAGTCCACCTGAGCCTTGTTGGCGACGGTCTTCCTGAAGCAACCGTCGTCACCGGTATTGCCACTGCCCCAGCAGTCCTTTTCGGGCAGGAGGGAGATGCCCGAGCCGGTCTTGGTCGAGTAGTCGCGGATGGTGGCCGGGCCGAGATCGACCAGCGCGGCGGACAGCGTGGCCGAGTTGGTGGACGAGGCCACCTTCAGGGTCACCTTTCCATGGCCGGACAGCCGCAGGTCCTGGGTGAGCGGCTGGGTGCTGAAGGCGACCTTGCCGGGGGTCGAACGGTCGGCCTGCGCCGCCCAGTCGGCCTCGCCCAGCTTGGGGTCGTCGGTGAACTCGGCGGTGGTGCCCGCCGGAGCGGTCTCGGCTCCCAGTTTGCCGACCCCCGCGACCGGGCCCGCCGTCGGACGGAGCGTGGTCGTCCGGGTCTCGCTCGGCGGCCAGACCTGGTCGGTGGTCCACTGGTCGGGCGCCCGCTCGATGTCGGCCATCGGCTCGCGGTCGATACCGTTGTCGTAGTCCAGCAGATAGTGGTCGAACCACCGGTGCAGGGTGGACACCCACTCCGCACGCCGGAAGTCGAACGGGTCCAGATGGCCGCCCGTGTGCAGCCAGATCTTGCGCTCCACACCATTTGCGGCCAGCGCGTCCCACCACTTGTCCAGGTGCTGGGTACGCGCGTTGAGGTCCTGCAGCCCGTTCACCATAAAGACGCTGGCACGGATCTTGCTCGCGTCCTTCACATGGTCCCGCTGGTCCCAGAACTCGGTCCAGTTGCCGTTGCGGGGTGCGCCCTCGATGAGTTGACGGTGGACGTCCTGGCAACGAGCCGTTGTCTCGGCGGTCTCTACATACCGGGCCTGTCCCTCGGGACCCTCGTCGTTGTGCGCGGCGCCCCGGTAGAAGAAGTAGCCGTACCAGGAGGTGAGGGAGGAGATGGGGACGATGGTCTTCAGGCCCTCGACCCCGGTGGCGGCCACCCCGTTGGCGATGGCTCCGTCCCAGCTCTTGCCGATCATGCCCACCTTGCCGGTGGTCCAGTCGGCGTCGACGTCACTGCCGCCGGCCCGGGCGTCAAAGGCGCGGGCCCGGCCATTGAGCCAGTCGATCACCGCCTTGCCGGACTGGATGTCGGACTGACCACCGACATCGGTACAGCCTTCGGAGCGGTTGGTTCCGGCGAGGTCGACCAGCACCACGGCATAGCCGCGCGGCACAAAGTAGTTGTCGTAGAAGAGCGGGAACTGGACCGGCTTGCCCTGGGCGTCATAGGTCTTCACCTGGTTGTCGGGTCCCCGTCCCACCCCCTGCATCCCGTAGTAGGGGCTGGTCTCCATGATGACCGGCACCTTCAGCCCCTGCTCGGCGGCTTCCCGTGGCCGGACGATGTCCACGGCGATCCGGTCGGTGCGGTTGGCACCGGTCTTGGCCTCCACCCACACCGACTCGCGTATCGCGTTGTCGTAGGAGTAGACGGGGCTGCTCTCGCCGCCCTCGGCGGCATGTCCGGGGGCGGGCTTGGCGTGGGCAGCGCCCGGTGGTGCGGCAAAGACGGCCAGCAGCGCTGCCACTGCCGTCAGGACAAGGGTCGTCCAGCGAAGGCGGGTATCCCGCACAGGTTTCAACACGGCGGCAAGATACGCCAGTTAACTCCTGTGATTAAAGGGGAAGTTGATTCACTGAGCCGGATATTCAGCCGGCTTCATGACCTCCGAAATTCGACCTGACAAAGTACTCGGCAAGACAGCCCGGGAACACGCTCAACACCCCGGTGGGGACATAGATTCGCGTTTCCCAACGATTCTCTTTCTGTGTTGAGCTGGAGTGACCGATGCGGCACGGTGTCTCCGCTCCGAGCGGGGCCGAAGGGGTGGCCTCCAAGAGCGGGAGGCCACCCCGGTGGTCACTTCAAACGGGTGTCGGCGGGAATGCCGACACCACGCAACGGATGGCCAACCGCGGAAGGCTGACGCTTGGCGCTCTTCGTCGCACCGTCGAAGGACGGGTAACCGCCGACCAGCGGCAGGCCGACCGAGGTGCTGTGCAGATCGATCGTCAGCTTCGGATTGGTGGTCGGCGCGTCCACCAGCCCGGCATCCGTGCCGGCCACGATCAGGGCCAGCCGGTGGCCCGCCGGGACCACATGGTCGGCCGCCCCGAGGTCCAGAGTGAGGGAATACGGCTTGCCCGGCGTTATCTCACGCTGGTCGCCCGCGTAGTGGCCGAGGTCGGCCCAACCACGGCTGAACACGGTGTAGTCCACCTTCGCCTTGTTGGTGGCCGTCTTCCTGAAGCATCCGGTGTCACCGGAGTTACCACTGCCCCAGCAGTCCTTGTCGGGCAGAGTGGTGATGCCCGAGCCGTCCGCGGCATAGTCGCGGATGACCGCCGGGCCCACATCGACCAGCACGGCGGACAGGGTGGCCGAGTTGGTGGACGGGGTGACCTTCAGCTTCACCTTCGAGGAGCCGGACAGTCGCAGGTCCTGGGTGAGCGGTTGAGTGGTGAAAGCGGCCTTGTCCGGCGTCGGTTGATCGATGCGCGCCGCCCAGTCGGTCTCCTTCAGCTTGGGATCGTCGGTGAACTCCGCGGTGGCGCCCGAGGGAGCCGCCTCGACGCCCAGCTTGCCGGCTCCCGGGACGGAATCCGCGGCCGGATGCAGGGTGGTCGTCCGGGCGTCACCCGCCGGCCAGGCGCGCTCGGTGGACCACTGGTCCGGGGCGCGCTCGATGTCCGCCGTCGGCTCCCGCTCGACGCCGTTGTCATAGCCCAGCAGATAGTGGTCGAACCACCGGTGCAGGGTGGACACCCACTCCGCACGCCGGAAGTCGAACGGATCCACATGCCCGGCCGTGGACAGCCAGATCTTGCGCTCCACACCATTGGCGGCCAGCGCGTCCCACCACCGGCCCAGATGCTGGGTGCGCACATTGAGGTCCTGCAGACCGTGCACGGCGAAGACGCTGGCCCGGACCTTGCTCGCGTCCTTCACATAGTCCCGCTGGTCCCAGAACTCGGTCCAGTTGCCGTTGCGGGGCGCACCCTCGACGAGTTGGCGATGGACGGACGCACAGCGGGCCTTGGCCGCGGCGCTCTCGACGTAGTCGGCCTGCCAGACGGGGCCGCCGTCATTGTGGGCGGCGCCCTTGTAGAAGAAGTAGCCGTGCCAGGAGCTGATGGCCGAGATGGGGACGATGGTCTTCAGGCCCTCGACCCCGGTGGCGGCCACCGCATTGGCGATGGTTCCGTCCTGGCTCTTGCCGATCATGCCCACGGCGCCGGTGCTCCAGTCGGCCTCCACGCCGTTGTCGCCGGTACGAGCGCCATAGCCGGGTGCCCGTCCGTTGAGCCAGTCGATGACGGACTTGGCCGACGTGGTGTCGGAGCGGCCGCCGACATCGAAACAACCGTCGGAGCGGTTGGTTCCGGCCACATCGACCAGTGCCACAGCATAGCCGCGGGGCACAAAGTAGTTGTCGTAGTAGAGGGGGAACTGGACCGGGTTGCCCTGGGCGTCGTAGGTCTTGGTCTGGCTGTCGCCGCCGCGTCCGACGGACTCGTAGTACGGACTGGCAACCATGATCACCGGGACCTGACGGCCCTGTTCGGCCGCCTCGCGGGGCCGGATGATGTCCACGGCCACCCGGTCCGTACGGCCGGTCCCGGCGCCGTCGATCCCGGTGTCCACCCAGACCGTCTCCCGGATGGCACGGTCGTAGGAGTAGATGGGGCTGCTCTCGCCGCCCTCGGCGGCATGTCTCGGAGCGGGCTTGGCATAGGCCGCGCCCGGGGGTGAGGTGAGGACGGCCAGCAGCGCTGCCACTGCCGTCAGGACAAGGGTCGTCCAACGAAGGCGGGTATCCCGCACAGGTTTCAACACGGCGGCAAGATACGCCAGTCAACTCCTGTGATTAAAGGGGAGGTTGATTCGCTGAGCCGGACGCTCATCCGGATTCACGGCCTCCGGAACCCGACCTGACAAACTATTCGGCGGAACGGCCCGGGAACGCGCTCACCACCCCGGTGGGGACATAGATTCGTGCTCGCCAACGATCCTCGTTCCGCTCCGAGTTGGGGTGACCGATGCAGTACGGCGTCTTCGCTCCGAGCGGGGCCGAAGGGGTGGCCTCCAGGGGAGAGAGGCCACCCCGATGGTCACTTCAGGCGGGTGGCGGTGGGAGTACCGGCACCACGCAAGGGGTGGTTGGCAGTGGAAGGCTGGTGCAGGACGCCCCTCGTCGCGTCGGCAAAGGACGAGTAGCCACCGACGATCGGCAGGTCGACCGAGGTTGCAGCCAGGTCGACCGTCAGCTTGGGTGTCGTGGTCGCCGGCTCGACGAGCGGGTTGTCCGTACCGGCCACGATCAGGCCCAGCCGGTGACCGGCCGGAACCACATGATCGGCCGTACCGAAGTCGAACGTGATGGTGTAAGGCTGACCCGGAGTCACCTCACGCTGGTCACCGGCATGGTGGCCAAGGTCGGCCCAAGCACGGCTGAAGATGGTGTAGTCCACCTGAGCCTTGTTGGTGGCCGCCTTCTTGAAGCAGCCGGTGTCACCGGCGTTGCCGCTGCCCCAGCAGTCCTTCTCGTCCAGCATGGTGACACCGCCACCCGAGGAATAGTCACGGATGGTGGCCGGGCCGAGATCGACGAGAACGGCCGACAGGGTCGCCGAGTTGGTGGACGGAGCGACCCGCAGGGTCACCGTCCCATGACCGGACACCCGAAGGTCCTTGGTGAGCGGCTGGGTGGTGAACCCGGCCTTGCTCGGCGTCGGCTGGTCGATCCGCGCCGCCCAGTCCTTCTCACCGAGCTTGGGGTCATCGGTGAACTCGGCGGTGGCACCGGACGGCGCCGTCTCGATGCCCAGCTTGCCGACCCCCGCGGCGGAACCCGCCGCCGGCCGCAGGGTGGTCGCCGTGGTGTCGCTCGGCGGCCAGACGGCGTCGGTGGTCCACTGGTCGGGAGCGCGCTCGATGTCCGCCATCGGCTCCCGGTCGATGCCGTTGTCATAGCCCAGCAGATAGTGGTCGAACCACCGGTGCAGGGTGGACACCCACTCCGCACGCCGGAAGTCGAACGGATCCACATGCCCGGCCGTGGACAGCCAGATCTTGCGCTCCACACCATTGGCGGCCAGCGCGTCCCACCACTTGTTCAGGTGATGGGTACGCACATTGAGGTCCTGGAGCCCGGCCACCTGAAAGACGCTGGCCTTGATCTTGCCCGCGTCCTTCACAAAGTCCCGCTCGGACCAGAGATCGGTCCAACTGCCGTCGCTCGGTGCGCCCTCGATGAGTTTGCGGTGCACATCCTGGCACTGCGCCACCCGCTCGGGAGTCTCGACATAGCGGGCCTGCCCCTCGGGGCCCTCGGTGTTGTGGCGGGCGCCGTTGTAGAAGAAGTAGCCGTACCAGGAGCTGACGCCCGAGATCGGGACGATGGTCTTCAGCCCGTCGACCCCGGTGGCAGCCACCCCGTTGGCGGCGGCCGCGTCCCAGCTCTTGCCGACCATGCCCACATTGCCAGTGCTCCAGTCGGCGTCGACCTCATTGCCGCCGCTGCGTGAGTCAAAGGCCCGCGCCCGCCCGTTGAACCAGTCGATGGCCGCCTTGCCGGACTGGATCTCGGACTGGCCGCCCACGTCCTCACAGCCGTCGGAGCGGTTGGTCCCGGTGATGTCGACCAGGGCGACGGCGTAGCCGCGGGGCACAAAGTAGTTGTCGTAGAACAGCGGGAACTGAACGGGTTTGCCCTGGGAGTCGTAGGTTTTCAGCTGCTTCTCGGGGCCCCGTCCGGCGTCCGCGAGCGCGTAGTAGGGGCTGGCGTCCATGATGACCGGCACCTTGAGCCCCTGCTCGGCGGCTTCCCGTGGCCGGATGATGTCCACCGCCACCCGGTCGGTGCGGTCGGCGCCGGTCTTGGCCTCCACCCACACCGACTCGCGTATCGCGTTGTCGTAGGAGTAGACGGGGCTGCTCTCACCGCTCTCGGCGGCATGTCTCGGAGCGGGCTTGGCATAGACCACGCCCGGGGGTGAGGTGAGGACGGCCAGCAGCGCTGCCACTGCCGTCAGGACAAGGGTCGTCCAACGAAGGCGGGTATCCCGCACAGGTTTCAACACGGCGGCAAGATACGTCAGTCAACTCCTGTGAATACAGTGGTAATTGAAAACGCGGCAGATGTCGGCTACCGCCTGTTCTCCGCCCAGTCGGGCCCGTGTGGCCTGAACCATACCGATGACAGGCACATGTCGATCACATGTCGGGATTGGCCATGGACATACCCGCACCATCGGTGAGTACATAGGCTGCGGTCAGCGAACGATCTTCCGCCCCCTATGAGTTGGAGTGTCCCGTGCGTCACAGACTTCTCGTTCCGAGCGCCGCCGCTGCCGCCGCCTTCCTGATGGTGGCCGTCCCGGCCTCGGCCGCCGATGCCACGCCGGGCGCGCCGAGCATCGGCGACTCCTACTACCCGGACGCCGGAAACGGCGGCTATGACGTCTCCCACTACGACCTGCGGCTCAAGTACCAGCCGAGCACCGACCGGCTCGAGGGCACGGCGACCCTCACCGCCGTCACCACCCAGGACCTGTCCCGCTTCGACCTGGACTTCCTGCTCGATGTCAACGAGGTCCTGGTCAACGGGAAGAAGGCGTCCTTCACCAAGTCCGGGGTCCACAAGCTGGAGGTCACTCCCTCCGCCGCCCTTCCCTCGGGCAAGTCGGTCACCATCGTGGTCCGCTACAGCGGCACTCCCTCCACCGTGAAAGTGAAGGGCTTCTCGGCCTGGCAGCGCACCCCGGACGGCGGGGTCGCGGCCCAGGAGCCGGAGTCGGCGGCCTGGTGGTTCCCGAGCAACGACCACCCGCGCGACAAGGCCACCTACGACATCTCGGTCTCGGTCCCCGACAACGTCCAGGCGATCAGCAATGGAGTGCTCGCCTCCAAGACCTCCAAGCTGGGCTGGACGCGCTACAACTGGCGCTCCACCAAGCCCCAGGCCAGCTATCTGACCACGCTGGCCGTCGGCAAGTTCGACATCACCACGGACACCACCGCCAACGGCCTGCCGGTGGTCAACGCCTACAGCAAGGACCTGGGCGACAACTACGACTCGGCCAAGGCCAGCATCGAGCGCACTACCGAGGTGCTCGACTGGGAGAGCACGGTCTTCGGCCCGTACCCGTTCACCGCGGCCGGCGGCTATGTGCCCCATGTGCCCACGCACTTCGCGCTGGAGACCCAGACCCGCCCGTTCTACAGCCCCGCACAGTTCGGCAATGGCGCCAATGTCTCGGTCGTGGTGCATGAGCTGGCGCACCAGTGGTTCGGCGACAGCGTCTCGGTGCACGACTGGCGGGACATCTGGATCAACGAGGGCTTTGCCTCCTACGCCCAGTGGCTGTGGTCCGAGAAGGAGGGCGAGGGCACCGCGCAGGAACTGGCCGACTACACCTATGCCCTCTATCCGGCGGACTCCCCCTTCTGGAAGGTCAAGCCGGGCGACCCGGGCGCGGACAAGCAGTTCGACGCGGCCGTCTACCAGCGCGGCCCGATCGCCCTGCAGGCCCTGCGCAACCAGGTCGGGGACAAGGTGTTCTTCGACATCCTCAAGGGCTGGACGGCCAAGAACCGCTATGGCAACGCCTCGGTCCAGGACTTTGTGAAGTTCGCCGAACAGACCTCGGGCAAGCCGCTGCAGAAGCTCTTCGACACCTGGCTGTTCACCACCTCGAAGCCGTCCGCGGCCGCGGCCGCGAAGGCGGGCATCGGCCGGTCGCTCAAGAGCGGCAAGGGTGCCAAGAGCCTCGCGGCCTCCGCCAAGCCCGCCCAGCCCAAGTCCTGGAAGAAGATCCAGGACGCGCTGGACTCGCACCGGCACTGATCCGCCCCGGGCCCGCCGTACTCCCCCGGGGGTTGGGGAGTACGGCGGGCACCGAAGGTCAGGCGCCCGGCGCGGTGTCGCGCACGAATTCCTCCACCGGCACGGGCTTGACCTCCGGATAACGGTCGTTGTCCAGGACGTCGAACTTGGCCTTCCCGGACACCATGCCCCACTGGTACTGCAGTGCCACATAGTCGAAGGGGTTCTGGGTCAGCTGCGACTGACGCTCGATCTCGGCCCTCAGTTCATCGGCCGTGCCCAGGGTCCGCAGTTCGAGCTTCCGGCCCGAGCCGCGCTCGACGGCGGCATGGAACTGGCGCATCGAGGCGACCTCCCCGGCGAAGCGGACCGGCCCGCCGGAAAGTGCCGGGTCGAGCGCGGCGGCAGCGGTGTACGCGGCCGAATCGCGGATCGTGGTCAGGTCCATCGGCTGGTCCGGGTCGCCCCAGTGCGAGAAGGTTCCCTTTTCCCAGTCCACGATCTGCATAAAGGTCGTCATCACCTCCATAAAGGCCCCGTTGAGCACCGAGACCACGGTGACCGGGCTTCCCTCGAACCGCTCGGCCGCCCGCTTCCGCATATCGATCATAAAGTTGTCGCCAAAGTCGAGCTTGAACATGTCGATGGCGAAGTCCGACGGAAGGAACCGGGCGACCCCGGCCCGCTCGGCGGCCCGCAGCAGATTCTCCTGCCCGTCCACGATCACATCCGGACCGCCCTGGACCGCCGACACCACGACCGACACCCCTTCCAGGGCGGCGGCCAGCCGGTCCACCGGGTCCGTGATGTCACCCTCCACCAGCTCGACTCCCCGCTCCGCCAAGGCGTCGAGAGCCTTCTTCCGGTCGCCTTCGGCCCCCGGCCGAACCAGCGCCCGCACGGCCTGTCCCCGGTCCAGAAGGTGGCCCACGATCTCACGACCGAGCAGACCGGTGGCGCCTGCCACCAACGCCCCTGCCTGTGCTGCCATTTCGCTTCCCCTTTTTCATGGTGCCCGGCCCGGCGAATGCCCCTCAGTACCCTCGTTTTCTGATCTCACCCGCGAGTGCTTCGAGGCCACCGGCCAGATGCTCGACATCGGGAACGCCCCACTCGGCCATCAATTCGGCGATGGCCGTGGTCCGGGCTTCCTTCAACTTCCTTATGGCCAGCCGACCGGCGGTGGTCACCGTCACCAATTGCGCCCGCGCGTCGGTGGGATCGGGAGAACGCTCTATCAGCCCCCGCGCCTCCAAACGCTTCGCGGGAGGGGTGAGCGTGGACTTGTCGACCTCCATGAGCTGGGCCATCACGGAGAGCCGCGCCGGCCCGCGCAGCGAGAGCTGGGCGAGCAGGGTGTAGTCCCCCAGGGAGAGGTCCAGCCCGGAGTCGGCCATGATGCGGCGCCGGTTCACCGGCGAGAACATCCAGTTCCCGATGGTGGCCAGGGCCACCGCCACCCGGTCCGTGACCTCGTCCGTCGCCACTGCGCAGCTCCCGCTCAATTGGTTGGTTGGCCACAACCAACTATATGTAGAGGTGCCTGCCCGCGCAACACCGGCTTTCACAGCACCGGTGCTCCACCCATACTGTTGAGCCCATGGCCATGGACACCGAGGAACCCCACCTCACCATCGATGAACTGGCCGCCCGGGCCGGCCTGACCGTACGCACCATCCGCTTCTACAGCACCCGTGGCCTCCTCCCCCCACCCGAGCTGGGCCCCCGCCGCGTCGGTCGCTACGGCCCCGGCCACCTCTCCCGGCTCGCCCTGATCGAGGAGCTGCAGCACCAGGGCCTCACCCTCGCCGCCATCGAGCGCTATCTGCGGCACCTTCCCGACGATCTCAGCCCCCATGACCTCGCCATCCACCGTGCGGTGGTGGCCTCCTGGGCCCCGGACCGGGCCGAGGAGACCACGCTCCGCCGGCTCGAGCACCGGGCGGGCCGCCCCCTCACCGAGGATGACCTCGACCGGCTCGCCGCCATGAACGTGCTGGAGCGGGCCGCCGAGGGCGCCTTCCGGGTGGACCCGGGCCTGCTGGGCGTCGGCATCCAGCTGCTGAATGTGCCCATGGCCCTGGACACCATCCTGGCCGCCCGCAAGGTGCTGCTGGAACACGCCCGCGCCACGGCCCACGAGCTGGCCCAGCTCTTCCACCGGCAGGTGTGGGAGCCCTACCGGGAGCGGGAGACGGACCCCGAGCAGGTCGAGACGATGAAGACCCTCTCGGCGCATATGCAGCCGCTGGTGGTGCAGGCACTGGTGACCGCCTTCCAGCGGTCGCTGAAGGAGGAGTTGCAACAGACCTACGGAGCCGATGCGGAGCGCGGCGGCAGTTGACTCCGTTGCGGTGGACCCGGCCTACGCCTCGCAGCGCTGCAGTCCGAGATAGCTCCAGCGAACCTCCCCGCGGCCCAGGTGGTCCGCTCCCCCACTGTGGTGGACGACCTCGAGGCCGAAGTCCGCGGCCAGTGCGATCGTTTCCTCCGCCGATACATCGAACATCCGCCGCCCCACGGGCACCGGGCCATGGCGGAGGGACATCACCACGCGTCCCCCGGGAGCGAGCAGGGCGGCCATGCGCTCCATGGCCGACCGCCGCTGCACGCGGTCCAGGTGCATCCAGACGGCAGTGAGAAGAATCAGGTCGAAGCGCTCACCGCGGCCGCTGAGGGCCGGCAGTTCGGGCAGGGCGTCGTCGACCCAGTCGATGTCCTGGGCCGGGTGGAGGCGTTGTGCGTGGGCGCGGAGTTCCGGGGTGGGCTCCGCCGCGACGACCGCGTGACCCAGGTCGGCCAGGGCGGCCGCGTCGCGGCCCGTGCCGGCGCCGATGTCCAGGATCCGGCTGGGTTTTGCGGGAAACAGATGGATCGTTTCGCTGTGCACCTCGGAGAACGACACGCTCTCATATTGCCGGGCGAGCTTGTCGGCCTCTTCGCCATATCCGGCGGTACCGGTCGTCGTCCTCATGAGAACTCCCCCAGCAGGGCCGGGAGTTTGCGCATGTCGTCAAAGACCACGGTGTCCGGCCCTTCGAGCCAGTGTGCGGGGGTGAGACCGCCCGCATAACCCAGGGAGCGCATTCCCGCGGCGCGGGCCGCCCGCACACCGTATTTGCTGTCCTCGACCACCACACAGGCCCGGGGCGGGACCCCCAGGGTGGCCGCCGCATGCAGAAACAGGTCGGGGGCGGGTTTGCCGTGGGCGACCTCGGTGGCGCTGAATATCCGGCCGTCGAAGCGGTGGTACAGGCCGGTGTTGCCCAGTGTGTGGCGCATCTTCTGGTGTGTGCCGCTGGAGGCGACGCAGGTGGGGAGGCCGATCTCGTCGAGGGCCTCGGCGATTCCCTCGACGGCGGTCAGTTCCGCGTCGACCGCCTCCCGGTGCAGGGCCTCGAACCGCTCTCCCCAGACGGTCGCCGCATGGGGCCCCAGCTGGGCCGCGACCTCCGCGCCGATGGACGTACTGGAGCGGCCCAGGAACCGCTCGATGACCTCCTGTTCGGTCAATGGCCAGCCCAGCTCCGCGCCAATGCGCACATTGATGCGGGCCGCAATGGGTTCGCTGTCGACCAGCACTCCGTCGCAGTCAAAGATGACCAGCTCAATCGGATTGTTCACACGGACCTTCCGGAGTCGAGGAGTTGGCTGCGGAGCCGGCCGATCAGCGCGTCATCGGCCCCGAGCCGGTCGATGGCATAGCCGTGCACCGAACCGTATGCGGTCGTCAGATCGGCAAGGAAGAGACGCATGATGTCCGCCGGGGCCCGGCCATATGCGGGCCACTTCAACACCCGGTCCGGATGGGCAGCCTTCCAGTCGGCGACCAGCCGGTCCGTGGCGAGTTCGGTGAGTGCGAAGTCCGCGACGATGTCATCCTCGGAAACGCCCAGCAGGGCGAGGACCAGCGCGGCCAGCAGCCCCGTTCGGTCCTTGCCCGAAGCACAGTGGAACACCAGGGGGCCGCTGTCGTCGGAGGCGATGACCTCCAGGGCGGTGCGGAGTTCCCCGGCTCCGTCTTCGGCGACTTCCGCATAGCGGTCGGCGAGGAAACGCCAGGGGTCGATGCCGGGGTCGGTCTCCGCCTGGTCATAAGGGCGGTGCTCAATGCTGAGGTTGTGGTAGCGGAGTCCCTCGTATTCGGGAACGGCGCCCTTGGCCGCTATCTCCCAGGGATAGCGCAAGTCGATGACCGTGCGCACACCGAGTTCCAGGAAGCGCTCCCGGTCCGCCCCTTGCAGCTTGCCGAGAGAATCGGACCGGAACAGCTGGTTCCAGCGCACCGAATGGCCATCGGCGGTGTGATAGCCGCCCATATCACGGAAGTTGTGGAGGTGCTCGAACTCCAGATGTCTCTTCACCTACCGGACCCTACGACACACTTGTCCCGCCGTCGAAGGGTGACTGATCACATCGCCGGGCCCGGCAGAACTCCGGGACCCGGCCGATGACGAAGCAGCTCAGGCCACGTTGAAGGCCCGGGCGAGGGCGAGGCTGTCCTCGAAGGTGATGTAGCGGACGACCTTGCCGTTCTCCACCGAGAGGTGGAAGGCGAAGGGCGAGTCGAATATCTTGCCCGTCGCCTTCACCACCTGCCGCATATGGCCGATGATCACTGCTTGATCTCCGTCCACCAGCAGATGCTGCACCGTGAACTCATCTCTCCCCAGGTGGTCGGGGAGCGTCCGGAAGAATTCGACGGCCTCGGCCCGCCTGGTGCGCCGCCCGGCCCATGGCACCACCTCGGCACCATAGATGTTCCAGTCGACTTCGTCGGCGATCAGCTCGGCCAGGCCGTCGAAGTCACCGCTGCCCACGCGCCGGAAGAATTCTTCGACGACGGTACGGGTCTCGCTCACGGGTATTCCTTATGACTCGTGGTTGATGATGCGAGAACGACAGCGTCGGCCATGGCCGGAACTATTCCCGTCAGTCGCCGAACGGCTCTTTCCGTTCCGCTTTCGCCACCAATGACGCGGGCGGATCGAAGCGTTCGCCATAGGCCGCCGCCAGTTCGCGGGCCCGCGCCACAAAGCCGGGCAGGCCGCCCCGGTATCCATTGATGTACTGCAGTGCGCCGCCCGTCCAGCCCGGAAATCCGATGCCGAGGATGGAGCCGATGTTCGCGTCGGCGACCGAGGTGAGGACGTTCTCCTCCAGGCAGCGGACCGTGTCCAGGGCCTCGGCGAAGAGCATCCGCTCCTTGATGTCCGCAAAGGGGATCGAGGCGTCCGCCGACCCGAAGTGTTCGGCCAGGCCCGGCCACAGGCCGGCCCGCTCGCCGTCCGGGTAGTCGTAGAAGCCCGCGCCACCGCTGCGGCCCGGGCGGCCGAACTCGTCGACCATGCGGTCGATGACGGCGTCGGCGGGGTGGGCGGTCCAAGTGCCGCCCGCCGCCTCGACCGCCCGCCTGGTCTCCTCGCGGATCTTGCGCGGGAGGGTGAGGGTCAGCTCGTCCATCAGGGACAGCACCTTGGCGGGGTACCCGGCCTGGGCGGCGGCCTGTTCCACCGAAGCGGCGGGGATGCCCTCGCCGACCATGGCGACGCCCTCGTTGATGAAGCGGCCGATGACGCGTGAGGTGAAGAAGCCCCGCGAGTCATTGACCACGATCGGTGTCTTGTGGATCTGGCGGACCAGGTCGAAGGCGCGGGCCAGGGCCTCGTCACCGGTCCGCTCGCCCTTGATGATCTCGACCAGCGGCATCTTGTCGACGGGCGAGAAGAAGTGCAGGCCGACGAAGCCGGCCGGGCGCTCGACGCCCTCGGCGAGCAGGGTGATGGGAAGGGTGGAGGTGTTGGAGCACAGCAGGGCGTCCGGCTCGACGAGGTGCTGGATCTCCTGGAAGACCTTGTGCTTGAGGGCCGGGTCCTCGAAGACGGCCTCGATGACGGCATCGCAGCCGGCCAGGTCGGCCGGGTCGGCGGTCGGAGTGATGCGGGCGAGGAGTTCCTCTCGCTTGCGCTCGGTGGTCCGGCCCTTGGCCAGTGCCTTGTCCAGGAGCCCCGCGGAGTAGCCCTTGCCCTTGCGGGCGTTGTCGATCGAGACGTCCTTGAGCACCACCTCGATGCCCGCGCGGGCGCAGGCATAGGCGATGCCCGCGCCCATCATCCCGGCGCCGAGGACGGCGACCTTGCGCACCCGGCGCGGCTCGGTGCCCGAGGGGCGGCTGCGGCCCGCGTTGACGGCCTGGAGGTCGAAGAAGAAGGCCTGGATCATGTTCTTGGCGGTCTGGCCGGTGACCAGGTCCACGAAGTAGCGGGACTCGATGGTCTGCGCGGTCTCGAAGTCGACCAGGGAGCCCTCGACGGCGGCGGCCATGATGTTGCGCGGCGCGGGGTAGGGGGCGCCCGCGGTCTGCTTCTTCAGGTTGGCCGGGAAGGCCGGGAGGTCGGCGGCGAAGCGCGGACTGGCCGGGGTGCCGCCGGGGATCCGGTAGCCGTCGGTGTCCCAGGGCTGGCGGGACTCGGGGTGGGCCTCGATGAAAGCGCGGGCCTTGCCGAGCAGGTCGTCGGCCGAGTCCGCCACCTCGTGGACGAGCCCCGCCGCCAGGGCGCGGCGCGGGTCGTACCGGTTGCCCTGGAGCAGGACCTTGAGCAGGGCGTCGGTGATGCCGAGGAGGCGTACCGTACGCGTGACCCCGCCGCCGCCCGGGAGCAGGCCCAGGGTCACCTCGGGCAGGCCGATCCTGGAGCCGGGGGCGTCGAGGGCGATGCGGTGGTGGCAGGCCAGGGCGATCTCATAACCGCCGCCGAGGGCGGCGCCGTTGATGGCGGCTACCACCGGCACGCCCAGGGTCTCGATGCGGCGCAGATCGCGCTTGACGGTCTGGACCGTCTCGAACACGGGCCCGGCCTGGTCGCGGGTGACGGCGATGAGCTCGCGCAGGTCGCCGCCCGCGAAGAAGGTCTTCTTGGCGGAGGTGACGATGACCCCGCGGATGCCCGCCCGCTCGGCCTCCAGACGGTCGGCGGTCGCGGTCAACGACGCCTGGAAGGCGCGGTTCATGGTGTTGGCGGACTGATGGGGGTCGTCCAGGACGAGGGTGACGATGCCGTCGCCGCCCTGCTCCCAGCGGATGGCGCTGTCGCTCATGTTCGGGGTCTCCAAGGTGTGTGGTGGGCGTGCGGACGGGGCGTCACAGGCGCTCGACGACGGTGGCGATGCCCATGCCGCCGCCCACGCACAGGGTGATCAGGCCGTAGCGCTGGTCCCGCCGCTCCAGCTCGTCGATGACGGTGCCCAGGAGCATCGCGCCGGTGGCGCCCAGCGGATGGCCCAGGGCGATGGCACCGCCATTGACATTGATCTTCTCCAGATCGGCTCCCATCTCCCGGGCGAAGCGCAGCACCACCGCGGCGAAGGCCTCGTTGATCTCGATCAGGTCGATGTCGTCGATGGTCAGCCCGGCCTTGGCGAGGGCCTTGCGGGTGGCCGGGGCCGGTCCGGTGAGCATGATGGTGGGCTCGGAACCGGAGACCGCGGCGGAGACGATCCGGGCCCGGGGCGTCAGCCCATGGCGTTCGCCGGCCTCGCGGTTGCCGATGGCGACCAGGGCCGCGCCGTCGACGATGCCGGAGGAGTTGCCGGCGTGGTGGACATGGTCGATCTTCTCGACCCAGTGGTACTTCTGCAGGGCCACCGCGTCAAAGCCGCCCAGATCGCCGACCGTGGCGAAGGACGGCTTGAGGGCGGCGAGCGTCTCCACGGTGGTGCCGGGGCGGAAGTGTTCGTCGCGGTCGAGGACGACCAGACCGGCGCGGTCGCGCACCGGCACCACGGAGCGGTCGAAGCGGCCCTCCTTCCAGGCCGCGGCGGCGAGTTCCTGGGAGCGGGCGGCGAAGGAGTCGACGTCGTGGCGGGAGAAGCCGCCGATGGTGGCGATCAGGTCGGCGCCCACGCCCTGGGGGATGAATCCGGTGTCGAGGTTGGTCATGGGGTCGCCGAACCAGGCGCCGCCGTCGGAGGCCATCGGCACCCGGGACATCGACTCCACACCGCCCGCGAGGACCAGGTCCTCCCAGCCGGAACGGACCTTGGCGGCGGCCAGGTTGACGGCCTCCAGGCCGGAGGCACAGAAGCGGTTCTCCTGGACGCCCGCCACGGTGTCCGGCAGTCCGGCCGCGATGGCGGCGATCCTGGCGATGTCGGAGCCCTGTTCGCCGATGGGGCTGACCACGCCGAGCACGATGTCGTCGATGGCGGCGGGGTCCAGGCCCGGGAAACGGCGCCGGAGTTCATGGATCAGGCCGACCACGAGGTCGATGGGCTTGGTGCCGTGCAGGGCGCCATTGGCCTTGCCGCGACCGCGCGGGGTGCGGATCGCGTCGTATACGTACGCTTCGGTGCTCACGGTCGAAAGCCTTTCGGGGAGTGGGTCACGCAAGGAGGGAACGGCCGATGATCTCTTTCATGATCTCGGTCGTGCCGCCGTAGATGGTCTGGACGCGGCCGTCGGTGAAGGCCTTGGCGACCCGGTACTCGGCCATATAGCCATAGCCGCCGTGGAGTTGCAGACAGCGGTCGGCCACCCGCTTCTGCAGTTCGGTCGCCCACCATTTGGCCATCGAGGCGTGCACGGCGTCGAGTTCACCCCGGTCGTGGTCAACGATGCAGCGGTCCAGGAAGGTGCGGGTGACGGCGCACTCGGTGGCCATCTCGGCGATCTCGAAGCGGATGTGCTGCAGCTTGGCCAGCGGGCGGCCGAATGCCTCGCGCTCCTTGACATACCGGGTGGTGATCTCCAGCAGGTGCTCGGACGCCGCAATGGCGGCGACGGCGATGCTCAGCCGCTCCTGGGGAAGGTTGTTCATCAGGTGGACGAAGGCGCCGTTCACCTCGCCGAGCAGGTTCTCCTTGGGCACGCGCACCTCGTCGAAGAACAACTCGGCGGTGTCCTGGGCCTTCTGGCCGATCTTGTCGAGGTTGCGGCCGCGCTCGAAGCCCGCCCGGTCCCGCTCCACGACGAACAGGCCGAGACCCTTCGCCCCGCCCTCCGGCGTCGTCCTGGCAACCACGATGACCAGGTCGGCGAGGATGCCGTTGGAGATAAAGGTCTTGGAGCCGGTCAGCCGCCAGTGGTCGCCGTGGTCGGTGGCCGTGGTCCGGATGCCCTGGAGGTCGGAACCGGCGCCCGGCTCGGTCATGGCGATGGCGCCGATGGTCTCACCGGCGCAGAAGCCGGGCAGCCAGCGCCGCTTCTGTTCCTCGGTGGCGAGCGAGGTCAGATAGGGGCCGACGATGTCATTGTGCAGTCCGACGGCGAAGCCCGCGGCTCCCGCCCGGACGAACTCCTCGGCGAGCACGACGCTGTAGCGGAAGTCGGGGTTGCCCCCGCCACCGTACTCCTCGGGGACGGCCAGGCCGAGCAGCCCTTGCCGTCCGGCCGCGAGCCAGGCGTCGCGGGAGACGATGCCGTCCTTCTCCCACTGCTCGTGGTGCGGGGTGACCTCCTTGGCCAGGAAGGTCCGTACCGTCTCGCGGAATGCCTGGTGCTCCGGCGCGAAGAGCTGGCGCTTCATGGCTGATGACCCTTCTGGTCAAGGGAGTCGACGCCCCAGTCCCGGGCGACCTCGGCGGTGTCGGCGCCCGGCAGTGCGGGCGGGCGGCGCAGGGAGCCGGGGGTGCGGGAGAAACGCGGGGCGGGGGCGGGCTGGGTGATGCCGCCGTGGTCGGTGAAGGTGCCGCGTGCGGCGAGGTGCGGGTGCCGGGGTGCCTCGCGCAGGGACAGTACGGGGGCCACGCACGCGTCCGAGCCCGCGAACACCTCGGTCCACTCGGCGCGGGTGCGCTGCCTGAAGCGCTCGGCGATCGCGGTGCGCAGCTCCTCCCAGCGCGCGAGGTCGTCACGGGCGGCGGCCACGGCCTCGATGCCCAGCAGCCGGGTGAACTCGGCGTAGAACTGCGGCTCCAGCGCACCCACGGCCATATGGCCGCCGTCGGAGGTCTCATAGGTGCCGTAGAAGGGCGCGCCGCCGTCGAGGAGGTTGGCCTCGCGGCGGTCCTGCCAGCTGCCCGCCGCCGTCAACGCGTGCAGCATGGCGGTCAGATGGGAGGTGCCGTCGACGATGGCGGCGTCGACGACCTGCCCGGTGCCGGTAGCACGGGCGTGCTGGAGGGCGGCGAGCACGCCGATGACGAGGTAGAGCGAGCCGCCCGCGTAGTCGCCGAGGAGGTTGGCCGGTGCGTGGGGCGGGCCGTCGGCCGCCCCGGTGAGCCCCAGTGCCCCGGTGATGGCGATATAGCCGATGTCGTGCCCGGCGGTGCGGGCGAGGGGGCCCTGCTGGCCCCAGCCGGTCATCCTGCCGTACACCAGCGCGGGGTTGCGGTCGAGGCAGGGCCCGGGACCGACGCCGAGGCGTTCGGCCACGCCGGGGCGGTAGCCCTCGAGCAGGACGTCGGCGCGCCCGACGAGGTCGAGCACGGTCCGCGGCCCCGACGGGGACTTGAGATCGACGACCACCGAGCGCTTGTTGCGGTTCGTGATGTCACAGCGCGGATCGATGTGCAGGCCGGGGCCGCCGGGGCGATCGACGCGCACCACATCGGCGCCCAGGTCGGCCAGGACCATCGCGGCGAACGGGCCGGGCCCGATCCCCGCGAGCTCGACCACCCGCACTCCGGCGAGCGGGCCGCTCCCCGGCGCCGCCTCGGGTGCTGTCCTCGGTGCCGTCCCGGCCATCCGGCCCCCAGGTCGTGTGCCCACGTCATATGGCGTCATGTGACAAGACTGCTGTAACACTCGCGATGCTAAGAACGTGTTCCAGTTTGCACAAGTCCCGGGCGGGGCGCGCTCGGCGGACCCTTCTTGTCGCTGTGTGTTGAAGCGCCGTCGCCGGTCGTACAGCATGGGTGTCGTGACGTCAGCAGATATTCCGGTCAGGCTCGTGCTCGACACGGGAGACGACGACCCCGAGTACGCCGAAGAGCAACTCCAGTACCTGATCGAGGAGCTGCGCGGGCTCGACCTGCCGAGCATCGACCGTGCTCCGCAGCCCCCGCCGCCCCCGGGCACCCGCGGCACGGGTTCGCTGGAGCTGGGCACTCTGCTGATCGGTGTCGGCGGCAGTGGAGCACTGTTGCCCGTGCTCGTCGGCCTCGTACAGGACTGGGTGAAGCGCAGGCGCTCCGGCACCGTCCGGCTGAAGCTCGGTGACGACGAGATCGAACTGACCGTGGTCTCCGACGAGGTGCAGCAGCGCGCACTGGAGGAGTTCCTCCGCCGCCACGGGGAGTGACCGCCGTGGCGAACCGCGCCCTGATCATCGCCAACAGCAACTATGACGACGGCCACTTCACCACCCTGCCGTCCGCCGCCGCGGATGCCGCGGAGCTGGAGGCGGTCCTGGGTGATCCGGACGTCGGCGGTTTCGAGGTCGGAACCCTCGTCGACGCCGATCAGCGAGCGGCGATGCGTGCGCTGGAGTCCTTCTTCACCCGGGCCGGGCGCGACGACCTGCTCCTGCTGCATCTGTCGCTGCACGGCTGGAAGGACATCCGCAACCGCCTCTACTTCGTCATGCGCGACACCGAGCGCGACTACCCCGGCTCCACCGCTGTCGCGGCGGACAAGGTCGGCACCTTCATGGGCGACAGCCGCTCCCGGCGCATCGTCGTCCTCCTGGACTGCTGCTACAGCGGGGCGTTCACCCTGAACGCGCTGCGGCGCGATGCCGGGACGGCCACTGTCGACATCGCCGAGCCCTTCGCGGGCAACGGCCGCGTCGTCCTGACCGCCTCCACCGCTCTGCAGTACGCCCATGAGGGCGAGCAGGACGTCCGCTACAGCCGTGCTCCCGCCCAGCCGTCCGTGTTCACCTCGGCTGTGGTCCGCGGCCTGCGGGACGGCTCCGCGGACCTGGACGGCGACGGCCTCGTCTCCGTCGACGAGCTCTACGACTACGTGCACGAACAGGTACGGCAGCGCATCGCCGGCCAGACCCCCACGCTCAGCGTGGACAGCGCCCAAGGCACGATCTATCTGGCCCGCAGCCCCCGGCACGGCGATGTCGACCAGCTCGCCGAGATGCGGGCCGCGGTGCTCGACGTCCAGCCCTGGAAGCGCATCGGCTCCCTCCACCTCGTCGAGCAGTTGCTCGGCAGCGTCCGCGAACCGACCCGGGACGCGGCCAGGGCGGCACTGCTCGGCCTCGTCGCCGACGCGGACCGCGAAGTCGCCCACCGCGCACGGCGGTTGTGGCACCAACGCGGACTGGGCGAGATACCCACGGCGCGGGCGCCACGGCCCGCCCGTCCCCCGGCGCACCGCCGGCCCGTCGGGAGCTCGGGTCCGGTGGTGGGCGTCGACTTCGGCACGACGAACTCGTCGATCGCGCTCCTCGAGGACGAGGATGTACGCCTGATCCCCAACGCGGAAGGCGCCCTCACGACGCCAAGTCTGGTGGCCATCACGGCAGACGGAGAAATCCTCGTGGGTACGGCTGCCAAGCGCCAGGCGATCGCGAACCCCGACTACACGGTGCGGTCCGTGAAACTGCGGCTGGGCACGGACTGGAGCATCACACGAGGAACGGTGCGGCTGACGGCGGAAGATGCCGCAGAGCTCATCCTGCGGCGGCTGCGGGAGGACGCGGAGGCATACGCGGGCCAACCACCCCGGCAGGCGGTCATGACGGTGCCGGCGAACTTCGATCTGGTCCAGCGAGCGGCACTGAAGGAGACCGCCCGCCGGGCCGGGCTCATCGTGGGCCGGATGGTCAACGAACCGACCGCCGCGGCGATCACGTACGGGCTGAACTACGGGCTGGACAGGGATGAAGAAGCCACCGTACTGATCTTCGATCTCGGCGGCGGTACCCTGGACGTCACTCTCATCGAGGTCGGTTACGGTGTGGCCGAGGTCAAGGCGACCTGCGGCGACAGCCATCTCGGCGGTGACGACTGGGACGAGCGGATCGTCCAGCACCTGCTGCGCCGGATGTGGGACGGATACGGTGCGGACCTCGCACAAGACATCCCGGCGCGCCAACGACTCCTGGAGGCGGCCGAGGCGGCAAAGGTGGAACTGTCGTCGGCGAGCAGCGCCACCATCCGCCTGCCCTTCCTGGCCTCCACAGCGGCCTTCCCCGTGCACCTCGAAGAGACCCTGACACGCGCCGAGTTCGAGCACCTGACCAAGGATCTGCTGGAGCGCTGCCGTCGGCCCGTCGAACAGGCCATCCGTGACGCCGGGATACAGCACTCCGAGCTCGACCAGGTGATCCTGACCGGCGGGGCCACGCGGATGCCGGCGATCGGTGAGCTGGTGCGACAGCTCACCGGTGGCAGACGGCCCTATCGGGGTCTCATCCCCGAGGGGATCGTCACCGGTGCCGCCCTCCAGGGAGGCGTGCTCACCGGGGGTTTCGAGGACGTGCTGCTCCTCGACGTGGTCTCGGCCTCGTTCGGCTTCGAGACCCATGACGGCACCGTGCTGAAGGTGATCGAACGGAACACCACGATCCCCGCTCGCCGCTGGGCGTTCGCCGCCACGAGCGGGAACGGCCGGACCACCATGACCGTGCACGTCGTCGAGGGCGAGAGCCCGACCGCCGCGGACAACAGGACGCTCGCGGTCCTCGAGATCTCGGATCTGCCCCAACACCCTCGGCACACTCCGCTGATCGAAGTCGAGCTGGACATCGACGCCAACAGCCTTCTGCACATCACGGCCAGGGAACTGCGGGGTCATACCCATGAACTGGCCGGCCGGGCGAGGGAACTGGCCGATGCCCGCGCTGCCTTGAGCCGCGTACGAAGCTCTGACGACCCGGAACACGAACGCCTGAGGGCGAGAGTGGCCGCGCTGGAGGCCAGGTCCTTCACCGACCGGAAGTGGCGGACGAGCGTCGACCGCTCCTCCACGACACGGGCCGCCGCCCTCGTACGGTCCTCCCGGTGGCAGGCCCTGCGCGGCCTCGCTCCGCTCGCCTGGGACGCTCCGAGGACAAGGCCGTGAGGTCACCTACGCGTCGAGTTCGGCGACGAGCCGCTTGGGCGCGATGGCCCGATAGCTCTCCTCGACCCAGTCGCACAGCAACTCGACCGGCGCGCTCCGCCCGCTCAGCGGAATGGACACCCAGCCCGCCCTCCCCAGCCCGTATCCCGTGGGGGCCGCGCCGGGCACGGCGAGCGCATGGTCGTGAGCCTCCTCGTTCTTCAGCTTGACGCTGATGCCGGGGGTCTCGGCGTTTCCCTCTGCCCCCAGGAAGACAAAGATCTTCTTGTTGACCTTGACGGCGGCGCCCTCCGCCCAGGGGAACTCCTCGACGGCACCGGGGAGCGAGAGCGCGAACTCGCGGATTCTCGCGCGAGCCTTGAGAGGAGTGGGCATAGGTGCCTCCGGGGTGCAGTGTCGAATGGGCTTACACGCTAGCCCCGGGCACCGTCAGAGCAGGCCCGCCGCCGTCAGGCGGGCGCGTACCGCCCGCACGGCGGCGTCGGACAGCGGCTGCCGGGGGACGGCGGTGGCGGGGCAGTCGATGACGCCGAGCAGCCGCAGGGCGGCCTTGAAGCCGCCGATCGCGGCGGCGCCACCGCTCATGACGGCCGGATCACCGGCCTCGACGAGCGCGAACAGGGCCGCCAGGCGGTCCTGTTCGGCGGCCGCCTCGGCCCAGCGGTGCGCTCGCGCATGCTCGTGGAGCCGGACGTATCCGGCGGGGTCGACGTTGCCCAGCCCGGGCACCACGCCATGGGCACCGGCCAGCAGCGCCGCGTCGACCGTCAGCTCGGAGCCGGTCAGTACGGAGAACGTGTCGCCGAGGCCGCGCTCGCGCAGGGCGACCAGCAGGCGGCGCAGGGCGCCGAGGTCGCCGCTGCTGTCCTTGAGCCCGGTGAGGGTGCGGTCCTCGGCGAGGGCGAGCAGGGTGGCGGCGGGCAGTCCGGTGTGGACGGCCGAGGGGATGTCATAGGCCACCAGGGGCAGGTCCACGCCCGCGCGGATGCGGCGGAAGTGATCGGCGATCTCGGTGGGGTGAGTGCCGGTGTAGAAGGGGACGGTGGCCACCAGGGCGTCCGCGCCGCCGGCCGCGGCGGCGCGGGCCTGGTCGAGGACCCGGGCGGTGGTCATGTCGATGACGCCCGCCAGCACCGGGGCCCGGCCGGCGACGGCCTCGACGACGGTGTGCAGCACGGTGCGGCGTTGGGCGTCGGTGAGGTGGGCGGCCTCGCCGCTGGTGCCCAGGGCGAAGACGGCCGCCGCCCCCGCGGCGAGCACATGCTCGACGAGGGCGGCGAGGGAGCGGGTGTCGATGTCGCCGGAGGGGGTGAGGGGGGTGCACAGGGGTGGGATCACGCCGGTCGGCTGGGGCATCGTCGGGCCACCTCTTTGTGGTCGGGTGCGCTGGCCGGTGCGGGTACCGCCGGCGGCCGACGGTACGCGTCAGCGCACCGCGTCCGCCAGGGCACGGCGGCACAGTGCGTCCGCCAGCCTCGTCGTTTCCGGCAGCCGGAAGCCGCGTGTCAGGGACAGCACCTGGGTACACGCGGTGTCGAGGTCCACCCGGTGCCCCACCGAGACGAAGACCGGCTTGACGCCCGCCCGGGTGCGCAGCGCGCGGCCGACCTCCTGGTCGCCGTCCAGCAGGGGCGAGGTGTCGCCGCGGTCCGGCCCCGGCTGCTCGTACCGGAAGGTGAAGGGGTTCTTGGCCACGCCGATGGCGGGCAGTCCGGTGAGCACCCCCAGGTGACTGGCCAGGCCGAAGCGGCGTGGGTGCGCCAGACCGTAGCCGTCGCAGAGGACGAGCCCCGGCTCGGCGGTCAGCCGCCCCAGCGCGGCCAGCACCGTGGGGATCTCGCGGAACGCCAGCAGGCCGGGTATGTAGGGGAAGGCCACCGGGCCGACCGCCGTCGCCTCCCCGACCACCTCGAGGGTCTGCGCGTCGAGTGCGACGGCCGCGGCGGCGACCACATCCCGCTCGTCGTCGTAGGCGACGTCGACGCCCACCGCCACCAGGGGCGCGCCCGGCCGCGGGCCCGGTTCGCCGAGCACCACGCGGCCGCGCAGCCGGTCCTGGACGGCGAGCGCCGCCGCCTCGGTGGTGGGCCAGTCGGGGGGCAGATCGTCGGACTTGTCATTCATAACGCGGCACGTTACGGGACGGGCTCCCGCGGCGACGTAGCCTGTCGATCATGTTCGTACTGGAGCTGACCTACATCGCGCCCCTGGAGCGCGTGGAAGCCGCGCACGCGGAGCATGTCGCCTGGCTGGATGCGCACTACGCGTCCGGTGTCTTCGTCGTCTCCGGCCGCAAGGTGCCGCGGGACGGCGGGGTCATCCTGGCGGTGGGCGACGACCGGGCGAAGATCGAGGAGATCACCAAGAGCGATCCGTTCAGCGTGGCGGGGGTGTGCGAGTACTCGATCACGGAGTTTGTGGCGACGAAGACCGCCCCGGCGCTGGAGCAGTACCGGCAGCAGATGCCGACCCGGTAGCGGCGGACTGGGTAGTCAAAGATTCATCCTTTCGGCCGGTGGCAAGTGGCCGGCCGGTCGATCCGGGCCTCGTGCGTGGCCGCCTAGCGTGCGGGCATGCCCTGGTTCTCCCTGCCGTTCCCGCTCGCCCCGCCGCGCCGGTCGCCGTCCCGTGGCCGGGGGCATGGTTGGCTGCCGGCGGGATTGTGCGGGCTCTGGATGTCCGAGGGCGGGCTGCTGACCCGGGGGGCCCAGGGGTATGCGGGCGTCGGCCACCATGGGCACCTGGTGGTGTGGGTGGCCGGGCTGCTGGTGGCGGCGTGTGTGCTGCCCTGGGCACAGCTGACGGTGCGGGCCGCGGCCGCCGTCGGGGTGTCGTGGTCGGCGACCGGCTGGCTGCTGGCGGCGGGGCGGCCGGTGCCCGCGTGGGGGCTCGCGGAGAGCGCCGCGCTGCTGGTGCTGCTGGGCCTGGTCGCCTGGCGTTCGCCGGTGCGGGCGGCGGTGCCGCTGGGGATCGCGCTGGCGGCGGGGGTGCTGGTGGCGCCGGCGCGCGACGCGGAGGCGCTCAGTATCACCGTGGTGGCGTATGCGCTGGTGGTGGCGGGGGTGGCCGCGCTGGGTCTGGGTCTGCGCCACCGGGACGAGGAACGGGCGAAGGCGGTCGCGGCGGCTCGGGAGGCCGAACGGCTGGAGGTGGCGGGTGAGTTGCACGATTTTGTGGCGCATCAGGTGGCGGCGATGACGCTCCTCGCCAAGGCGACGGGCACCCTGGCGGAGGACGAGCGGGTGGCCGCCTCACTGCGTGACATCCAGCTGGCCGGGGACGAGGCGTTGACCACCGCCCGGCGGCTGCTCAAGGTGCTGCAGCAGGACCACCCCCACCGGCGGCCGCTCCCGGGGCTGGACCGGGTCGCCGAGCTGGTGGAGTCCTTCCGGAGCACCCGGCCGGGGACGCGCGTCGGGTTGTGCGTCGACCCCTGCTTCGATGCCGGGCTCGCTCCGGAACTGGCAGCCTCCGTGCACCGGATCGTCGCCGAGGCATTGGCCAATGTGGCCAAGCACAGCCCGGGTTCACGGGCCGTGGAGGTCACGCTGCGGCGGTCCGGGGAGCGGCTGTTCGCATCCGTCCGCAATGCGGGCGCCGGTTCGCCGCAGCCGCCGCGGCGTGCGCCGGGGGACAGCGGCGGGCCAGGGGGTGTCCGACCCACCGGACACCCCCTGGGGCTCGTCGGGATCCGCGAGCGCGCGGACGCGATCGGCGGCTCACTGACGGCGGGTCCGGTGCCCGGTGGCGGCTGGGAGGTGCTGGCGGTTCTGCCGGTGCGGGGCTGACGGCCGATGCGGTAACTGGTGTGACTGATGAGCCTGCTGACGACCAACGACGGCCATTTATAGGTTCCTTGCACTTCATGCGCTTGCTTCAACTTCATAGGCATAGAGGGCAAATGCCTTGGCCATCAAAGGGCCGTGACGCATCTCACGCTCGAATCAAGCACTACGGCAATCAATCCGCCGTCTCATCCTGCGTGGGGCCACCGCACCCCGCCCGGGAATCCGGGGGTCAACCAACAGCAAGGGAGCAGGCGTTGTCCACTGTCATCGACCAGGCCGTCCAGGCACGGCTCATCGCGTCGGCCGCCCGTCCTCGTCTGGTTCCCGCTCATCTGCGCTATGCGCGCACCGATCCCTTCGCCGTGCACATCTCCTTCCCGCCGGCGGCCTCGCTCGACGGCGCGGAGGTCCGCTGGGCCTTCGCCCGTGAGCTGCTGGCGAGCGGGCTGCTGACCCCGGCCGGCCGGGGCGACGTACGGGTGTGGCCGTGCGGACCGCAGCGCACCGTGCTGGAGTTCCACGCACCGGAGGGGGTGGCCATGGTGCAGATCGACACGGCGGAGCTGCGCGGCTTCCTGGCCCTGTCGTATGCACTGGTTCCGGCGGGCACCGAGGAGGGGCTGCTGGACGTCGACAGCGATGTCGCCGCACTGCTGGGCCAGGCGTGAGAGCCGCGGGGGCTCTCACGCACCTGGCTGTCGGCACATCCGTCTCTCACCGCACATATGCGGTCCAGTCGGTGCCCGGGATCGGATGCCGGTGCCAGTCTCGGGCGTACGGCGGCAGATAGGCGTCTGCGGGGTCGAAGAGGACGGCCACCGGTTCCGTCTCGGCGGCGCGCAGGATCCCGGCGGTGGTGGTCGAGCGGTTGTTGCCCATGGTCTGGGCCGAGACACAGCCCGCCTCATAGCCGATGGGCTGGGCGCGTGGTCCGGTGACCAGGCAGGGGGCGTGCAGGCCGAGACGTCCCAGCTCCCGGGCGGCACGCCGGTAGCGCACGGTGGTGTCGCGGGCGTCCGCCGTGTTCACCCGCAACTCCTTGATCTGCACGGCGAGGTGGGCGGTGAACACGGCGCACAGCAGGACGACGGCCATCGGCCGGGCGCGGCCGATGGCCGGCCGCCTGCGCACCGCGCGGGCGGTGAGGTCGGCGATGGGGAGGGCGAGCAACGCATAGCCGGGGAGCAGGAAGCGGGGCGCGGAGTAGTCCAGCAGCAGCAGGTAGGGCGCGGCAAGGGAGAGCGCGCAGCCGACGGGGAGCAGGGTGACGGCGGCGGGGGCGCGGCGGCGTGCCCCGAGCGCGAGCCCAACGGCGGCCAGGGCGAGGACGGGGAGCAGCAGCCACCACAGGGAGTGGGTGAGCGGCGGGCCGGCGATATGGCAGGGGCGGCAGAGCTGGGGGCCGTCGAGGCTGCGGTAGGCGGCGCGCAGTCCGGCGCCCAGGTGGTCGCCCATGCCGCCCTCGGTGTCGCTGGAGTCGGCGAGGCGCCGGCCGATGCCGCCGAAGCGGACATAGGCCTCGGCCGCCCACTGGGCGCCGCCCAGGGCGAGGCCGCCGAGCACGGCGGCGGCGGTGCCCAGGGCCTCGCCGGCCGGGGTTCGCCGGACGGACCGGAGTGCGCAGGCGGCCAGCAGGGGCAGGCCGAGCCAGACGCCGTCAGGGGCGCGGAACAGGGTCGCGGCGGCGAGGGTGGCGGTCAGCCAGGCGAGGGCCCTGCCGCGCTCGGCGGGTTGGCGGCTGCGCAGGAACCAGCCGACGGCGGCGACGGCCATGAGCGCGACCCAGAGGTTGGGCATGACCTCGGGGCCGCTGAGCACGGTGATCCACAGGGTGCCGAAGAGCAGCGCGGCCAGGGCCGCGCGGCCGCGGGTGAGCAGGGGCTCCCACACCTTGAACGCGGCGTACAGGGCGACCGAGGACAGCACCACCAGCGCGATGCGCAGGGCGAGGGTGGAGGAGGTGAGGGCGATGACGGGGGCGACGAGGAAGCTGATGCCGCGCGAGCGGGGGGCGCTGAAGTAGGCGGCGGGGTGGTGGGGGTCGACCTGGGAGAGGTAGACGGTCTCGTCCCAGCCGAGGTCCATGTGGACGATGGCGTAGCACAGTTGGAGCAGCGCGAAGGCGAGGGCGACCGCCGCGAGGCGCAGATCGCGGCGGGGCGCGGTGGCCGGCCGGGGGGTGCGGGACACGGCTCGCCGGTCGGTGGTGGCCATGGGCCCTTTCGGGTGGGGAGCGAAGTCACCGCATGTTGTACCGCATCCGGGGCGGGCGCTGCTCACCGGCCTCGGTGGCGCGGGCCCGCGAGGCGGTGATCTCGGCTTCGGCGGCGGCGCGGCCGGTCCAGCAGGCGTTGTCGGCGGACTTGGCGGCTGCCTTGGGGGATCTCCACGACGACGTCGAAGTCCACGGGCGCTCCTCGGTGAGTGGCCGACCACCATCGTGGCGCCGGGCGCCGCGATGCGCCATGGGTCCTGCCCGGGGTCGTGCGGGCGCACAACCCCGGGCAGGTCAGCCGGACTTGGACCCGGACCGGGCCGACACCAGGCAGCGTCCGTGGTCCGCGGACCGGGCGCCGGGCAGCAGCCCCGCTTCCGGCCGGGGTCCCGAACCGGCGGCGATCCCCGGTACCCGTGGCCGCTCGCGCTCCGCCCCCTGGAAGGTCAGCATGACCACCCCGGCGGTGGCGATCACCCCGGCCAGGACGGCCAGCAGTCCGCCGGTCAGGCCGTAGCGGAACGCCTCGCCGAGGGCGGCTATCCCGACGGCCGCGGCCACCACCGGGTTGACGACGGTGACGGTGGCCAGCGGCGCGGCGAGGCCCGCGCCGCGGTAGGAGGCCTGGGAGAGCAGCATCCCGGCCGAGGCCAGCAGCGCTATCACGCCCATGCTCAGCGGCAGGGCGCCGCTCTGGTGCGAGGTGAGGTCCTCGGCGGCGGCCTTGGTGAAGACCGAGGCCATGCCGAAGGCGGCGCCCGCCGCGGTGGCCAGCACCACGCCCCGGACGACGGGGCGGCGCGACCAGTGCGCAATGGCCATCAGCGTGGCCACCGCACCGAGCACCGTCGCCGCGAGCGCGGGGCGCTCGGCGGCGGCGAGGTGCTCGGTGCGGGGTGGCCCGGTCAGGGTGAGCAGCCCGGCCAGCCCGACGGTGGCCAGGAGTGCGCCCCGCCAGCCGGCCGCCCCGACGGGACGGTGGACGAACAACGCGGCCATGGGCAGCGCGAAGACGATCGTCAGCGCGCCCAGCGGCTGCACCAGGCTCAGCGGCCCGTACGCCAGCGCCACCACATGCAGGCCCGCGCCCAGCCCGGTCAGGGCCACCGCGCCCCACCAGGCGGGGCGGCGCAGCGCGCCATAGGCACCGTCGTCGCCGGTGGCGGCGACCCGTTCCTGCACGATGGCCGCCGCCGCATAGCAGACGGCGGACACCAGGCAGAGCAGCACTGACACCACGAGTGCGCTCACGACTCGCCTCTGCGGTCCGTAGCGTCGTCATCCATACCTTCCACCATGCCTGGTACCGCCGGTTTCGTCGTCGTTCCTGGGTACGGGGTTGTTCCTACTCTCGATGGAGTACGGGTCACCTGCCGACGGCCGGGCCGGGCGTCGTGCGCCGTTCAGGAGATCCGGAGACCGGCGTCCTGCGTATTTTCGGCGGTCCGCCCGTCCACTCCGGCAGGTTTTGCCGTGTCCTGAAATAGCATTGCGTTCCGTAGGGAGCGGATGAAATCTCTATGAAGCACCAAACGGGGAATAGATCAGCATTTACGGGGGGAATCATCCATGTCCGACACGCCTGGAGTCTGGCATGTACACACATTCGATGGCTTCGAACGCATGGGCCGTCATGTCATCGTCATCGGCGCCGGGATATCCGGCCTGATAACCGCCTTTGAGCTGGAGCGGCGCGGGTACACCGTCGAGGTCCTCGAGGGCAACACCCGCATCGGTGGCCGCATTCACACCCACCGTTTCGGTTCCGGTCCCGGTGCTCCCTCCGTGGAGCTCGGGGCCATGCGCATACCCGCCCACCATCTGCGCACCCTGGAATACATCGAACTCCTGGGACTGCGGAGCAAACTGCGCACATTCAGCACGCTCCTTTCCGAGGAAAACGCCTTTCTGCAGAACGCCGACGGCGGATTCATTCGCATCCGGGACGCCTCTCAATCCCTGAACGAAAGCTTCCGGCGCGAGCTGGCCCGGCACCACCACCCGGTGCGCTACGACGAACCGACCATGGCCTTCGGCGCCTGGCTCACCGCCGTCGTCGACGCCATCGCCCCGCCCGACCTGCGCGAGGCACTCCGCGAGGACCTGTGCCGCCAGCTCCTCGGCCTGGTCGCGCTCCTCGACCTCACGCCCCATCTGCGCGGCACGGCCGGGGACCGGATCGACCTGCACTCGCTGTTCTCCGCCCATCCCGGCATCCGCACCGGATGCAGCGGACGCCTCAACAGCTTCCTCGACGACATCCTCACCGAGACCAGCCCCACCCTGCTCCGGCTCGACGGCGGCATGGACCAACTCCCCCGCCGGCTGGCCACGGCCCTGCGCCGCGGGGTCTCCCGGGGACGGCGGGTGGTGCGGATCGACGCCGGCAAGAACGGGGTGCTCGTCCATGTGCGCCCGGCCGCCCGCACCACCGCCCGCACCACCGTCAAGCGCGCCGACTTCGCGGTCTGCACGGTGCCCTTCCCGGCACTGCGCCGGCTGCGCCTGACCGGTCTGGACGCCGACAAGCGCGCCGTGCTGCGCGAGGTGGTCTACTGCCCGGCCACCAAGGTGGCCCTGCACTGCCGGGAGCCCTTCTGGCGTGAGGAGGGCATCCAGGGCGGGGCGTCCTTCACCGGAGGGCGAATCCGCCAGACCTACTACCCGCCCGCGGACGGCGCGCCCGGGCGAGGGGCCGCGCTGCTGGCCAGCTACACCATAGGAGACGAGGCGGAGCGGCTGGGCCGGCTGTCGGCGCGCCGTCGGCACCGCGCCGTCCTCGACGAACTCAGCGTCGTCCACCCGCGGTTGATGTCCCCCGGCATGGTGCTGGGGGCGGCCAGCACGGCCTGGGGCAACTCGCCCTGGAGCGCGGGCTGCACCACCCGCTGGGGCAAGTCCGCCGCCGAGTGCGAGACGGAGCGGCGGCGCGCGGCCCGCCCGGCGGGCCGGCTCTTCTTCGCGGGCGAGCACTGCTCCACCGCGCCCGCCTGGATCGAGGGGGCGATCGAGTCCGCGCTGCACGCCGTGGAAAACCTCACCGGCCGGGCGCACACCGGCCGGCGCGACTCCCTGGAGGTGCCGGGATGAGCGTCTTCGAGCTGCCCAGAGTGCACTTCGCCGGAGCGGCCACCGGCAAACCACCGACCGGCCCGCGCAGCGGGCTGGTCGACCTGGCCACCAACACGGCCCGCACCGAGGACGGTCCGTTCCCCGCGGACCGTCCCGCCGCCGACTACCACGCCTGGCTGCAGCGGCGCGGCCCGCGCTTCGACCGGTCCGGACGGCCCTGTCCGCAGGGCGAGTTCAGCGCCGCGAAAGGCTGGAACTTCGACGGCAACGGCCACTTCTGGCTGGACGCCGCGGTCACCTGCGTGGAGGGCCCGGACGGGCGGACGGACCGCTCGGACCCTCTGGTGGGCCGGTCCGTGGACGTCTGGGGCCACTACAACGCGTATCTGCGCACCACGGTCAACCGCGCCCGGATCTTCGACCTCGACCCCGCCTCCCGCTGGACCACCGCCCTGATGGTGGGCCGGTTCGGCTTCGGCCGCCGGGGGCGCTCGCACGACGACGGCTATCTGTTCACCGGCGGCGTCACCGGATTCCAGCCCCCGCGCTGGGCCGGCTTCGCCCGCATCGCCGACGTCGGCGAGCACCTGCTGGCCGCCGAGCTGCGCTATGCCGCGGTGCACCAGTTCGTGGTCACCACGGACGCGGCCCGGTGGCTGCCCGACACCCGGCTCTCCCCCGCCGCCGACGCGCTGCGCCGGGCCGTGACGGACCGGGCGGACGGCCTGGTCGTCCAGTTCGCGCTGGACAACATGGCCTCGCCGACGGCCCCGGACACCCCCGGCCACTGGCGGGTGCGCGGCACCATCGCCCCCTGGCACCGCGATGAGCTGCGCAGCTACCCGGCCGGCCGGCTGCTCGTGCCCTGCCCGGGATCCCCGTTGCACCACCTCACCGTGGAAGTGGCGGACGGGCACGCCACCCTCAACATGATCACCGCCGTGCCGGTCACCCACCGCGCCGAGCACAGCGGACCGGGCCCGCTGCACCGGCTCGGCCCACCGCTCGACGCGGGAGAGCTGGAGCTGCGCACCACCGGCGGCACCCTCATCGCCCGGCTGCCCGCCGGTTCCTACCCGTCCGACCCGACTTCCGGAATCGTCACCGTGCCCGCCGAACCCCACTGGCGGGCGGCCGCGGACGAACCCCTGTGCCTGGCCGACGGACGGCGGACCGTCCTGCTGACCGAGCGGGAGACCAACATCCAGAGCGACGAGGCGCTGCTCGTCCTGCACCACCGGGACCGTGCCCACGGCCGCGACCATGCGGCCGAGGTGCCGCTGCGCTCCTACGTGCGCGGCCGGCCGGAGGCCGTCACGGTGCGGGTGCGGCAGTACTACAACCCCCGTGCGCTGCCCGCCGATCCGCTGGCCGGATCGCCCCGGGCCCGCTGCGAGAGCATCGCCGTGCTCGGCCTGCGGGCGGCGGCGGACGGACCGTACGCCCGCGAATGCACCGTGCGGACCAATGAGCACGGACACGGCGTCCTCACCCTGCGCGGCGGGCAGGCAGGCACCTGCCGGGTGCTGCTCTCCGCCGCTCCCGACGACCTGCCGCCCGCCGACCCGGCCGCACCGGGCTCGGCCTGGGCCTCCTATGACGACCAGGACGCGCTCGGCTACTGGGCGGGCGCCGGCTCGCTGGCCGTGCGCGTCCTGCCGGACGACTGGCACCTCGACGAAGTCCCGCGCGAGGACGTCGACTTCGCACTGCTGCACCGCGAGGTCTTCGCCTACTACGAGCACCTCTCCTCCTTTATGCGCTCGGAGGTCTTCAGCCTCGCCGACCAGTGCAAGGTCGAGACCTATGCCGAGCTGATCTGGCATATGTGCGACCCACGCAACAAGGACAAGACGTACTACATGCCGCCCACCCGCGATCTGTCCGACCCCAAGGCCCGCCTGCTGCTGGCCTATCTGCGCAACTGCCAGGACCGGGTGCGGCCGCCGCTGACCGTGCCCGCCACCGCCCTCCCACACCACCGGGTCGGCACCCGGGGCGAGCTGCTGGCCCTGCTCCACCAGGCGGCCACGCTGGAGCTGGCGGTGATGCTGCAGTATCTGTACGCGGCGTTCTCGCTGCCCACCCATGGCGCCGGGCGGGAGTACGTACGACGCGGGCTGTGGACGCCCGGGCAGCTGGAACTCGCCTGCGGCCAGGGCGGCGCGACACTCGACGACGGGATCCGCGGCAGCCTGCTGACCGTGGCCCGCGAGGAGATGATCCACTTCCTGCTGGTGAACAACATCGTCATGGCCCTGGGCGAGCCCTTCCACCTCCCCTCCGTCGACTTCGGCACGCTGGGCGGCAGGCTGCCCGTCCCGCTGGACTTCGCCCTGGAGGGGCTGAGCATCGGCAGTGTGCAGCGGTACATCGCGATCGAGCAGCCCGCCGGGCTCACCCCCCAGCTGAGGCGCGACGCCACCGCGGGGCGCGACGGCACCGCCTGGGGGTCGGTCAGCGAGCTGTACGGGGCGATCCGCGAGGGGCTGCAGCGGGTCCCCGGCCTGTTCCTGGTGGACCGGGGACGCGGCGGCGGGGAACACCATGTGTTCCTGCGGGAGTCGGTCAACACCGATCATCCGGACTACCAGTTGGAGGTCGACGACCTGTCCAGCGCCCTGTTCGCCGTCGACGTCATCACCGAACAGGGCGAGGGGGGCGTGCTGGGCGGCGCACCGGGCCCGGAGATGTCGCACTTCCAGACCTTCCTGCGGATCGGCGAACTGCTCACCACCGAACGGGTCCCCGGGCCGCACGGCCGGCTGCTGCCATGGAGCCCGGCCTACCCGGTGCTGCGCAATCCGACCCTGGGCACCGGGGATGCCGCGAAGGACCCGGTCACGGACCCCGAAGCACGCGCCGTGGCCGGGCTGTTCAACCGCTCGTACCAGCTGATGCTGCAACTGATGGCGCAGCACTTCGGGGAGAGCCCGGACGGCAGTCTGCGCCGCTCGAAGCTGATGAACGCCTCCATCGACGTGATGACCGGCATGATGCGCCCGCTGGCGGAGGTGCTGGTGACGATGGAGTCGGGGCGGCGCGGCCGGACGGCCGGACCGACCTTCGAGCCGGAGGCCGTGCCCGCCTTCGTCCCCCGCCCCGATGTGGCCCGGCGGGCCCTCGCGCTGCGCTTCGACCACCTGGCGGCCGCAGCCCGCAAATGCGCCCCGGTGCCCGCCCAGGTCGCCGAACTGATGGCGTTCTACGCCGACTTCTTCCGCCGGACGGGAGGATCCGGATGACCGGACTCGAGACGGACGTACTGATCGTGGGCGCCGGACCGGTCGGCCTGGCGCTGGCCCTGGACCTCGCCCGGCGGGGCGTGCGCCTCCTGCTGCTGGAGGCCTCCGACGGTGCGGTACCGCACCCCAAGGTGGGCACCATCGGGCCCCGTTCGATGGAGCTGTTCCGCCGCTGGGGCGTCTCCCACGCCATCCGCACCGCGGGCTGGCCCGGGGACCATCCGCTGGACGTCGCCTGGACCACCGCGCTCGGCGGCCATGAGATCCACCGCCTGGGCTTCGGCACCGCCGACACCCGCCCGCCGCTGCCGCACACCCCCGAGCCGGAGCAGATCTGTCCCCAGCACTGGCTCGTCCCGCTGCTGGCCCGCGAGTTGGGGGTGCATCCCGAGGGGCCGCTGCGGCGGCGCTGCCGGCTCGATGCCTTCGTCCAGGACGACGACCAGGTCACCGCCCGGGCCACCGACCTCACCGACGGCTCCCGGCTGACCGTCCGCGCCCGTCATCTGGTCGCCTGCGACGGTGCCGCCTCGCCCGTGCGCAAGGCCTGTGGCATCGCCTCGCCCGACCGCCGACGGGCCCGTTCCTTCCGCGACATCCTGTTCCGCGCGCCCCGGTTGCGGCAGCGGCTCGGGGAGAGCAGCGCCCTGGTGCACTTTCTGACCCGGCCCCCCGCGCTGTGCCTTCCGCTGCGTTCGGTGGACGGCCGCGAGCTGTACCGGCTCACGGCCCCCTGGCCGGGGACGGCCGGCCGGGACCCGATGGCCCTGGTGCAGGCGGCCGTCGGCCTCGACACCCCGCTGGAGTTCCGCTCCGAGCACGGCTGGCGGCTGACCCAACGGGTCGCCGAGCGCTTCCGCGCCGGCCGGGTGCTGCTGGCGGGCGACTCCGCGCACACGCTCTCCCCCTCCGGAGGCTTCGGCATGAACACCGGCATCTGCGACGCCGCCGACCTCGGCTGGAAACTCGCCGCCCAGCTGGCGGGCTGGGCGGGGCCCGGGCTGCTCGACTCCTATGACACCGAGCGCCGCCCGGTCGCCGAGCACGGCCTGCGGGCGGCCGGCGTCCAGCTGCGGCGCGCCCTCGGCCGCGAGCTGCCCGAGGAGATCCTGCTCGACTCGGCGGACGGGGAGCGGGCCAGGAAGGAACTGGCCGGCCTCCTCGAACACGACGAAGTGCGCCGGGAGTTCGACGACCCGGATGCACACCTCGGCTTCCGCTACACCTCACCGCTGATCGCCGATGACCCGCACGACGACGGCCCACCGGGCGGCGACTGGCGGACGGACGCCCTGCCGGGCGGCCGCGCCCCGCACGCCTGGCTGAGCGGCGGGACCTCCACCCTCGACCTCTTCGGCCCCGCCTTCCGGCTGTTGTGCTTCGCCGACTCCGGGCGGCTGGGCGCCTTCGAGAACGCCTTCGCCCGGCGGCGGGTGCCGCTGCGGACCACCAGGTGCCATGACCGGCTGGTGGCCGGGCTGCACCGCCGGCCGTATGTACTGGTCCGCCCGGACGGGCACGTCGCCTGGCGCGGGCACCGGCTGCCGCCGGATCCCGGGCAGCTGGCGGACACGGTACGGGGTGCGCGATGAGCGCCCCGGGCCCGTTCCGGATGTCCGAGGTGCCGGTTCCCGACCCGTATCCGCTCTACCGCCGCTACCGGGAGGCCGACCCCGTGCACCTGGCGGACGGCACCTGGTACCTCTTCCGCCACGACGATGTGGCCCGGGTGCTGACCGGCCGCGACTTCGGCCGGGGCGCGCTCCCCGCCCGCATTCCCGCCGACTGCCCCCATCTGCGCAGGACCACCGACAACTGGATGGTCTTCATGGACCCGCCGGAGCACACCCGGGTGCGCGCGCTGGTGGCCAAGAGCTTCACGCCGCGCGTCGTGGAGCGGCTGCGCCCGCGCATCCGCCGGATCGCGGCCGAACTGACCGACGCGCTGCGCGAGGAGTCACCGGCGGATCTGGTCGAGCGGTTCGCCGCGCCCCTTCCCATCCTGGTCATCAGCGAACTGCTGGGCGTACCGGCCGGGGACCGGCCGTGGTTCCGGGCCCGCGCGGTGGACCTCCAGCAGGCCACCAGCTCGCGGGTGGCGCGGCAGGCGGACGCCCATGCGGTGGCGGACGCGGCGGCCCGGGAGCTGGACGCCTACTTCCGGGCCGAACTGGCCCGCCGCACACCGGAGTCGGAGGATCTGATCGCGGGCATGCTCCGGGCCTCGGCCGAGCAGCCCCCGCCCGGGCCGCCGCTGGACGAGGACACCCTGGTGGGCACCTGCATCCACCTGCTGACGGCGGGCCATGAGACCACCACCAATCTGCTGTCCAAGGGGCTGCTGGCCCTGCTCGCCTACCCCTACCAGCGTAAACTCCTGCTGGAGCGGCCGGAGTTGCTGCCGGACGCCGTGGAGGAGCTGGTCCGCTATGACTCACCGGTGCAGATGATCAGCCGATGGGCGCACGCGGACGCCGAGATCGGCGGGCGGCGGATCCCGCGGGGCGCCAAGGTCGTCCTGATGCTGGGCTCGGCCAACCGCGACCCCGCCCGCTTCCCCGACCCGGACCGGCTGGACATCCGCCGCGATGCGCGCCGCCACTGCGGCTTCGGGATGGGCATCCACTACTGCGTCGGCGCCCCGCTGGCCCGCGTCGAGGCGGAGATCGGCCTCCTGGAGCTGCTGCGCGGCCTGCCCCGGCTCGCCCTGGCCGACGGCGAACCGGTGCGGTACGCCGACGACTTGGTCTTCCACGGGCCGGAGCGGCTGGTGATCCGCACCGGCTAGGGGGTGTCTGATGGATCAGTGCCGCGGCATTAGGCCGGCACGAACCACCGGCGCAGGTAGGCCTCCAGGGCCCGGTGGTCGTCTGTCCGGGCCCGCAGCCCGAGGTGGCCGTCGGGCCGCATCAGCAGCAGGGTGCCGGGCGGCAGTACGGGGTGCCGGGCCGGTTCCGGCCGTACCGCGTGCACCTCGACCGGTGCGGCGAAACGGCCGGCCAGGCGGCGCGCCTCGCCGGCCGCCGCCGCACCGTCCGCCTCCGCGGGCACCAGCAGCAGCGACCAGCGGCGGTAGGACAGCAGGTCATGGAGGTGGCAGGGGCCCCGCTCGGCGGTGACCGGCAGATCCGGCAGCCGGTCGCCCGGGCGCAGTGGCCCCCGGCCGCCGGCGTCGGTGGACAGCGCGCTTTCGCGGTGGTTCTTGATGAAGTCGCTGAGCAGGGCGCGCCCCCGCCGCTGTCCCCGGTCGCTCGACAGCACGGCGGGGATCAGCAGGTTCAGGGCGGTGAGCATCGGCCTGCCGGGCGGCAGTTCCAGCACATTGCGCCGCGTCTCCTTGATCACCTGCTGGGCGGTGCGGCGCTGTTCGGTGGAGTAGGTGTCCAGCAGAGCGTCGGCGGCCCAGCCGTGGTGCACGGCGGCGAGCTTCCAGCCCAGGTTGTGCGCGCCGCGCAGCCCGGTGTTGAGGCCGCGCCCGCCGATGGGGGCCCAGCAGTGGGCGCTGTCCCCGGCGATCAGCGCACTGCCGTGGCGCAGGGTGGCCGCGACGCGGTCGTGGAAGCGGGCCCGGTTGGCCCAGGGCGGGCTGGTCGGCACCAGCCGGATGCCGGGGTCTGCCGCGGCGGCCGCGACCAGGGCCGTCATCTCGTCGAGGTTCGGTGGGGCGTCGAGCGCCGGGTCGGGGTCGGGGCAGAAGGCGAAGAAGCGGTGGCCGCCGCCCGGGATCGGGCTGGCGATCAGCGAGACACCGGTGTTGACGAAGATGCGGGTGACATCGGGCTCATAGGGGTGGCGCCACTCCGGCTTCGCATTGATCTGCAGGCTCTGGAGGTTGTCCCGGCGCTTCCCCTCGAAGGGGATGCGCTGTGTCCCGCGGACGATGCTGTGTGCCCCTTCGCAGCCGACCACCCACCGGCAGCCGACCACCCGGGTGCGCCCGCCGGGGCCGCGCAGCACCACTTCGGCGCCGTCCTGTTCCGCCCGCACGTCCACCGCTTCGGTGCACCACTCGACATCCGCCCCGAGTTGCCGGAGCCGGTCGCGCAACAGGTGCTCGGTGGCGTCCTGTTCGATGGAGAGCGGGCCGGGGAAGGCGGTGTCGGGCATTCCCATCTCGTGCTCTCCGACCAGGCGTCCACGCACCTGGAACACGGCCCGGCGCAGGGGCAGGCCCGCGGCCATAAAGGTGTCGGCACAGCCCAGATCGCGCAGCCCCTCCAGCGCACGCTGCCAGATCACACAGGCCCGGGGCTCCCGTTTGGTGCTGGGTTCCCTGTCGACGATCAGCGTGTCCAGGTCGTAGTGGCGCAGGGCGATGCCCAACAGCAGGCCGGTGGGCCCGCCGCCGATGACCACGACATCGCGCGTCTCCGGGCAGACGCTCACGGATGTGTCTCCCCTCTGTGGAGCGGTGGCCGGGCCACACTTTGCCCTGATTGTGCGGGAAGGGAAGGCCCGCCCTCAATGGGGCCTTTACGGGTGATCCGGGCCACAGCGGCCTCTGGTTCATTGACCTTGACTCGGCTTCAGGTCGCACGATGGGCGCACAGCACACGTCCGGGAAAGGCCAGTCATGCAAGCAGCGGCGATCAACTCCTTCGGCGGCCCCGAGGTCGTGGAACTCCTCGAGGTCCCGACCCCGGAGGCCGGGCCCGGCCAGGTCCGGGTACGGGTCAGGGCGGCCGGCATCCAGCCCTTCGACTGCAAGTTCCGGGCCGGCGTGATGGGCACGGCCATGGGCAGCGGCTTCCCGCAGCTGCTCGGCAATGACTTCGCGGGGGTCGTCGACCAGGTCGGTGCGGGGGCCACCGGCTTCCCGGCCGGCCGCGAGGTCCTCGGCTGGGCCCCGCTGGCCAGCCATGCGGAGTACGTCGTGGTGCCGACCGACCAGATCGTGGCCAAGCCCGCGGCCATGCCCTGGGCGGAGGCGGGATCGTTCCCGGCCTCCGCACAGACCGCGCACACCGCCCTGGAGGCGATCGGGGCCGGCCCCGGCGACACCGTCCTCATCCACGCGGCCGCGGGCGGTGTGGGCACCGTGGCCGTCCAGCTGGCCAGGGCGTACGGCGCGACGGTCATCGGCACCGCGAGCGCCCGCAACCACGACTACCTCCGCTCACTGGGCGCCCTTCCGGTGGCCTATGGCGAGGGGCTGGTGGAGCGGGTGCGCGCACTGGCGCCGAAGGGTGTCACCGCGGCGCTCGACGGGGCGGGCGGTGGCGCGGCGCTCGACGCCTCGGTGGAACTCGTCGAGGACCGGGGGCGGATCGCGACCATCGTGGACCCCGAGGGCGCCCAGCGGCTGGGGGTCCGGATGGTGCGGTCCCAGCGCTCCACGGCCCGGCTCACGGAGCTGACGGAGCGTTATGAGCGGGGGGAGTTGCGCCTCGAGGTCGCCCGGACCTTCCCACTGGCCCGGGCCGCCGAGGCGCACCGCGAGGTGGAGACGGGGCATGTACGGGGCAAGGTGGCACTCGTGATGGGGTGAGCAGCGGATGTGATCCGGCCGCCCTGGCAACCGCCAGGGCGGCCGGATCGCCGGGAGCGGCACCGGTCTTGGGGTCACCCCCGCGGCGACAGCTCGGCCATGGCCGACCAACCGGTGCCCGGAACCTCGACGTTGATGATCTCCGGCGTCTTGGCGATCACCTCGGGCATCCAGGCCATCGCCGTCCTGAAGTGCTCCGAATTCACGTGCACGGCCCCGCCTCCGCGGACTCGAAGGCCTCCACCAGGACGAACTGATGGGGGTTGTCCACACTCCGCGACCACTCGTAGAAGACGTTCCCCGGCTCGTCCCGAGTGGCCCGGGTGAAGTCCTGGACGAGGTCGAGCCACTCCTCGCTGCGCTCGGGGCGGACCGTGAACTTGACCACGATGAAGATCATGAAGTGCTCCTGCCGGTGTGGGACGGCGGCCCGGTCGTCGGACCGGCCGGACCTCATCGTCCCCCGCACCCCGACTGCCCGCGAACGAGACCGCGAGCGATTCCGGCCCTGCCGGAAAATCCGGCCGGTCCGGTGCGCCGGGAGTCCTAGGGGGTGTCCTCCGCCGACACCGGCTTGGGGATCAGGAAGGACGTCGCGATGGCGATGCCCAGAACGACGACTCCGGCGATCATGCCCGCGGTGTACCCGTCGGCCGATGCCGCATCCGAGGGTGCCGCCGCGGTCCGGACCGCGTAGAGCAGCGCGAAGCTGAGCCCGGCGCCGAGGTTGAACGCACCGGCGTTCAGGCCGGGCAGGAACCCGGGGTTCTCCCCGGGGGACAGGACGATGCCCAGCCCGTTGAGCACGATGTTCGCCACGCCCGCATAGGTGATGCCCACCAGGACCGAGGCCACCAGCAGCAGGGCGCGGGAGTGGGCGGGGATCGTGAGGATCATCAGGACCACCGAGGCCACCGACCCGACGAGCCCGAGCCGCAGGACCCGGCGGTACCCGAAGGTGGCGGCCAGCCGCCCTGCGACCGGGCCCATGGCCAGCCCGGCGAGGGCGTACGGAGTGAGCGTCCACCATGCGGACTGCTCGGCGGACATGCCGAGCCCGGCCTTGGCGTCCTGGGCGAACATCGGGATCAGCCCGTTCATCACGGCGAACACGCCCGTCATGGTGAGCACCGTGGTCAGCAGGGTCGCCCAGGTGGCGCGCCGCTTCAGATGGCGGGTGGCGACCAGCGGGTGCCGGGAGCGGTCCTCGGTCCGCCAGAACAGTCCGAAGGCGGCCGCGGCGACGGCCACCAGGACGGCGACCAGGGACCAGCGGGCGGCGCCCAGCTTTCCGGCTTCGTTCAGCGCGATCAGCAGCGATCCGACCGACACCACGAGGAGGCCGACCCCCGGCCAGTCCATCCGGTGGGCGCCGGCGACCTTGGACTCCGGGGTCATGGTGGCGACCAGGGCGGTGGCGACGGCCGCGACGACGGCCATCGCCCAGAAGACCGCCTGGAAGCCGTGGTTGTCGGCGAGGAATCCGCCGGCCAGCGAGTCGACACCGGCGATGCCGCCGTTGACGGCGGTGATCACACCCAGCAGGGTGCCGTACCGCTTGGGCTCGGTGACCTCGACCCGCAGCATGATCAGGCACAGCGGGACGGCCGGTCCGGACGCGCCCTGGATGACCCGGCCGGCGAACAGCATGGGCACGCTCGTCGCCAGGGCGGCGACCACACAGCCGACGGCCATCAGGGCCAGCATCCCGGCCAGGACCTTGCGGCGGCCGATGACATCGCCGAGCCGCGGCAGGAAGAGCGAGAACAGGGCCGCCGAGGTGAAGAACGCGGTCTGGGTGAGCCCGATCTCGGCGGAGGTCGCGCCGAGGGAGTCCTCGATGCTCTTCAGCGCGGGGCTGAGCATGCTGGCATTGAGCTGGAAGGCGATGCACGCCGTGAGCAGCGCGGCGACCAGCACGCCCACCCGGGTGGCAGGGCCACCCGTCGGCCCGGCGCCCGTTGGCCCGGTGGTTCGGTCAAGGATGTTCTGGGTCAACGGAGGCCTTTGCACAGCTGAACAAATAAGGAAAGCGGCTTAAAGGTACCTTCTTTGGCTATTTCGCAGAAGTCGGGCAGTCCAGGACGGTTCCCCGGTGGGGGTCACACCTTGGCCGGACGGCTCAGGAGGTGAACCCTGCGGGGCGGCGGCTGGTCCAGCCGTCCAGGTCCTCCAGGGCGGAGGCAAGGCGGATGAGCACGGCCTCGTCCCAGGGCCCGGCGATCAGCTGGCTGCCGATCGGCAGCCCGGCGGCGGAGGTGTAGGTCGGCACGGTCACCGCGGGCAGGCCGGTGATGTTGCAGACCGCGGTGAAGGAGATCATCTGGGTCTCCGTGATCCTCGGGCCGCCGGGGTCGGTGTTGTTCTCCCCGAGACAGTGGCCGACAGCCGGCGGCGGACAGGCCATGGTGGGGGTCAGCAGCACGTCGAAAGCCCGCCCCCATTGGGCGCGGGCCTCCCGCGACTCCTCCGCCAGCAGCGTGGAGGCCATGGCGTACTCCCCCGAGTGGTGCTGCCGGGCGCGCTCCATCCGGAATCGCAGGTGCGGCTCGGCCAGGCTCCGGTCGTCATAGGGGGCCGCCCACATCGAGGCGTCGAGAATGGTGTGGGCGTACCCCATGAGCGCCTCCGGGCTGAAGAACCGCGGGGCGGCCGGGAACACCGAGTGCCCCAGGGACTCGAGGAGCCGGCCGGTGTGTTCGGCCGCGGCCACGCACTCCGGGTCCACCGGCATGCCGGTCGGCGCTTCCGTCAGCAGGCCGATCCGCAGCGGGCCGCTGTCGCGGCCGACCTCCTCGGCGTACGGGCGCTCCGGGGCCGGGGCGGCGTACATGGCCAGCCGGTCGGGGACCGACATGACGTCCAGCAGGGCGGCGGCGTCCCGGGTGTCGCGGGTGATGGCCCCCTCGACGGTGGCGTGGTCCCACACCGGCACATGCTGCGGGACCCGGCCCCGGCTGGGCTTGAGGCCGAGCACCCCGCAGGACGAGGAGGGCATCCGGATCGAGCCGCCGCCGTCGTTGGCGTGCGCCACCGGGGCGAGACCGGCGGCGACGGCGGCCGCCGCGCCGCCGCTCGACCCGCCGGACGAGTGGCCGAGGTGCCATGGATTGCGGGTGTCGCCGTACCGGCTGTTGTCGGCGGTGGACAGGAGTGCCATCTCGGCGGTGTTGGTCCGGCCGAACAGCAGGAACCCGGCGTCCAGGAACCGGGACACCACCGGCTCGGTCACCTTCCGGGGGGCGTCCGAGACGCCCCGCGCACCGAAGGTGGCGGGCTGTCCCGCCACCTGCGTGGTGTCCTTGATGGGGATGGGCACTCCATGGAAGGGCGGCAGCTCCGCACCTTCGACCACGGCCCGCTCGGCCGCGCGGGCGGCCGCCCGTACGGCCTCGTCGTCCCGCCAGACGAAGGCGTGCAGCGACGGGTCGTGCTCGTCGATCCGCCGCAGATAGCTGTCGACGACCTCGACCGGGCTCAATTCCCGCTTGCGGATGGCCGCGGCGAGGTCGGTGGCCGAACCGAAGGGGTCCATGTCCATGGTGGCTCCAAGAATCGGGGATCGGAATCGGGGATCGGAGAGGGCGAAGGAGCGGGTGCTCCTTCGGGAGGCCCCGGTTGAGCGGCGTGGCCGCCGCGCGGACCGGCTCATCCGGGTCGTCATGGGCGGGCGGCCCGTGAAGTCCAAGCCGGATCAAGAGCACCGGGCCCCATGTCCGCCTGTTGGATTTCTCGCTTCCAGCGGCTCCGGGTTGCATGTGAGCATCTGACAAGGCCACGGTGGGCGCTGGTGCCACAGCGCACGATTCTGGTCCCATAGTGCACGCCCCCGGAGAAAGAACCCGGAGGAACCGGACATGCCCATTGAGTCACGAGACGACGGCAGCCTGCTGTTCGGCTATCTGGACACCCTTGCCCCCGACCGGGCCCGGGCCTTCGACACGGTGCTGGTCGACTCGGCGGACCGGCCCTTCGAGGCGGATCTGCGACCGCTCCGCCTGGGCGCCCTGAGCACCTGCGACATCAGCGGCGGGCAGGCGGTCCGGGTGCGCTCCCGGCTGTCGCCGCGGGTCGCGTCCGCGGGGCAGATGCTGGGCCTGCTGCTGTCCGGCCGCGCCGCCCTGGAGCAGGACGGCCGCCGGACGCCCTTCGCCCCGGGCGAGTTCCTCCTCTACACAGCGGCGCGGCCGTTCCTGCTGGAGGTCAGCGGGCCGTACCGCTACTTCGTGCTGGGGATGGACCGCGCGGTCCATCCGCTGGGCGCGGCCGAGAACGCCGCCGCCAACCGGGAACTGCCCGGCTCGCCCGGCGGCCGGGTGCTCGCCGCCGCCCTCGTGGAACTGGCCGACCAGGCCCACCGGCTGGGACCGCTGGCCCGGCAGGACATGGGCGAGAGCGTGATCAGCATGCTCCGCGCCCTGGTCCGCGAGGCCGCCCATCCATCCGCCGGCGACGACCGGGTGGCGGTTCTGGACCGGGTGCTCGGCCATATCGACCGCCATCTCGCGGAGGACCTGTCACCCGCCGCGATCGCCGCCGCGCACCACATCTCGGTCCGTCATCTGCACACCCTGTTCCGGCGCCAGGGCGACACCGTCAGCGGCCACATCCGCCGACGGCGCCTCGACCGCATCCACCGCGACCTGGCCGACCCGGGCCTCGCCCACCTGCCCGGGTACGCCGTGGCCGCGCGCTGGGGATTCCGGGAGGCCAGCCATTTCAGCAAGGCGTTCCGGGCCGAGTACGGGACGTCCCCGCGTGATTTCCGGGCCCGGGCCCGGCCGGCCTCCTGACGTCCCTTCACCTGCCACGGCCGGTGCACCTAGAGTGGTGCCCCGTGTCATCGGGAAACGCCGTGGTCGCACGGAATGTGCGCATCCTCAGAGATCAGCGGGGCCTGTCCCTGGCCGAACTGGCCCGGCAGGCGGGGCTGGCGAAGCAGACGCTGTCCAAGCTGGAGCAGGGGACGGGCAATCCGACGGTGGACACGCTGTTCTCCATCGCGACGGCGCTCGGGGTGCCGGTGACGCGGCTGGTCGCCGAGCGCGAACAGGTGATGACCGTGCAGCGCGGCGACGAAGTGGTGTGGGAGCGGCACGAGGGCTATGAGTCCCGGTCGTTGGACCATGTCTATGGCTCCGGCGTGATCGAGAACTACCTGGTCCGGATCTCCGGCCGGACCGGCGGGCCCTCGGAGCCGCATCCGGCGGGAACCCTGGAGCACCTGTATGTCATCAGCGGGCGGGTCCGGGTCGGGCCGGCCGACAGTCCGTTGGAGCTGACCGCGGGCGACTTCGCGCGCTATCCGGGGGACGGCCCGCACATCTATGAGTCGCTGAGCGGGGAGAGCCTGCTGCACCTGGTGGTGAGCGTGCCCAGGGTGCAGCCGGGCACCCGGGGCACGGGGGCCCGCTGACGACCAGGTCGTAGGGGACCGTGCCACGGACCGGCACGGGCGGTTGGGCGGGCGCCGACGAACGGCGACCGTGGCACCAGGCCGATCAAGAAGGCGGTGCCAAGTGGTACTACGTTGTGCGGTGGTGGGTTCGGGGAACATCGGCTCCGACCTGATCGCCAAGATCCAGCGGTCCCCGGAGCTGGAGGCCGGACTCCTGGTGGGGATCGATCCCGCGTCGCCGGGGCTGGCCCGAGCCCGTAAGGCGGGCATCGAGGCCACCAGCGACGGGGTGGACGTCCTGATCGAGCGGGCCGGGGAGTTCGACCTGGTGCTGGAGGCCACCTCGGCGGCCGCGCACGCGGCCAACGCGGACCGCTACCGGGAGGCCGGGCTCACCGCGTTGGACCTGACACCCGCCGCCGTGGGCCCCTTCGTCGTGCCGGCCGTCAACCTGGACCGGGTGCGGGCCGAGCCCAACCTGAACATGGTCACCTGCGGCGGCCAGGCGACCGTTCCGGTGGTGGCCGCGATCAGCCGGGTCGCCACCGTCGCGTACGCGGAGATCGTGGCGACCATCTCCAGCCGGGCCGCCGGTCCCGGAACGCGGGCCAACATCGACGAGTTCACCGAGACGACGGCGTCCGCGCTGGGTGAGGTCGGCGGTGCGGAGCACGGCAAGGCGATCATCATCCTCAACCCGGCCGACCCGCCGGTGATCATGCGCAACACGGTGTTCTGCGCCGTGGACCCGGCCGCCGACGAGGCGGAACTGGTCCGCTCGGTCCAGGACATGGCCAGGGTGGTCGCCTCGTACGTACCCGGCTACCGCATCACCGCCGGTCCGCTGGTCGAGCCCGGCAAGGGCCCCGGCGGCACCACCAAGGTGAGCGTGTTCCTCGAGGTGCTCGGCGCCGGGGACTACCTGCCCGCCTACGCCGGGAACCTCGACATCATCACGGCCGCGGCCGTCGCCACCGCGGAGAAGCTGGCCCCGGCACTGACAGGAGCGACCCGATGAGCGACGCCTTCCCCTCCCCCGTCGTCGGCGACGGCTCCGGCGGTCCGCTCGGCGGACGCCGGATCGAGCTGTGCGACACCACCTTGCGCGACGGCTCCCACTCGGTGGCCCACCAGTTCACCGCGGACCAGGTGCGGGCGGTGACCAGGGGCCTGGAGGCGGCCCGGGTCCAGGTGGTCGAGGTCACCCATGGCGACGGGCTGGGCGGCTCGTCCTTCAACTACGGCTTCAGCCACACGGACGAGATCGAGCTGATCCGGGTCGCCCGCGAGGAACTGTCGCGGGCCCGCCTCGCGGCGCTGCTGCTGCCCGGCATCGGCACCGTGGAACATCTGAAGGAGGCGCACGACGCCGGGATCGACGTCGTGCGCATCGCCACCCACTGCACCGAGGCGGACATCGCCATCCAGCATCTCCAGGCCGCCAAGCGGCTCGGTCTGGAGACGGTGGGCTTTCTGATGCTCTCCCACATGATTTCCCCCGAGGGGCTGGCCGCGCAGGCCCGCATCATGCGGGACGCGGGGGCCGACACCCTGTATGTGGTGGACTCGGCCGGGGCGCTGCTGCCGCACCAGGTCACCCATCGGGTGCAGGCCCTGCGCGCCGAACTCGGCGAGGACGTACCGCTGGGCATGCACGCCCACAACAACCTCGGCTGTGGAGTGGCCAACGCGCTGGCCGCGGCGGAGGCGGGCGCGAGCATCCTGGACGGTTCGCTGCGCGGCCTGGGCGCGGGCGCCGGGAACGCAGCCACCGAGGTGCTGGCGGCGGTGCTGGACCGGGCGGGCGCGGACACCGGCATCGGTGTGTCGGAGCTGACGGACGTGGCGGAGGACGTGGTGGCCCGTGGCGCCGCGAGCGGCTCGCTGCCGTCGGTGGACCGGGGCAGCCTGATGCTGGGATTCGCCGGGGTCTACAGCTCGTTCCTGCTGCACGCACGGCGGGCCGCCGAGCGGTTCGCGGTGCCCGAGGCGGACATCATCCTGGAGCTGGGCCGCCGCCAGGTGGTCGGCGGCCAGGAGGACATGATCGTCGACGTGGCGCTGCAGCTGAGCGGAGCGGCGGCGGCCTCGGGCTGACGGCTTTCGGCCCGCGAGGCAGCCGGAGTGGGGCCCCGGCCGGGGCCTCACTCCGGCTGCCGGGTCCTGGCCGCGGTCACGGCCCGCGAGGCCTGGTAGGCCACCCGGCGAAGGGCCGGGGCGAAGCGGGCGGCGTCGAACCGGTGGCTGGCGCCGGCGACGGACAGCGCGGCCACCGGCCGTCCCGCACTCCCCATGATCGGCACCGCGACGCAGGACAGACCGAGGGTGGCCTCCTGGCGGTCGTAGGCGATCCCGTCCCGCCGGATGCGCCGCAGTTCGTCGCGGAAGCCGGCCGGGTCGGTGACGGTGTGTTCGGTGCGCGGGGACAGGCCCTCCTCGATGGCCACCTCGGCGGCGTCGTGGTCGAAGGCGAGCAGCGCCTTGCCGACGCCCGTGCAGTAGGCGGGCAGGCGAGCCCCGATCCGGGAAGGGGAGCGGGCCGCCCGGTGGCCGTGGATCTTGTTGACATAGACGATCTCGGTGTCGTGCAGCACCGCGAGATGCACCGTCTCGTGCGTCAGCTCATAGAGGTCCGCGAGATAGGGCAGCAGACGCTCGCGGAGCAGCAGCGAGGCCGGGCCGTAGACCCTGGTGCCGATGTCGAAGAGCTGTGCGCCGAGGCGGTAGTCGCTGCCGACCCGCTCGACGATGTCGTTGCGCTGCAGGATGCCCAGCAGCCGGAAGGCCGTGGACTTGGTCAGCCCGGTGCGGCGGGCCAGCTCGCTGACGCCGATCTCGCGGTCGTGCTCGGCGAGCGACTTCAGCAGGATGAGCGCCTTGTCGACCGCCGTCTGCTGCTCGGGCTCGGCGAGCCGTACGGCCGTGGCGGAGTCATAGGAGGTGACCATGGAGGGCTCCCGGGGTCCTGAAGGATGGCAATCTCAATAGACGCACGTCCACTTTAGATGACGATTTCGGGACTGTAAACGGCCCGGACTCGCGGCGGCGCGTCCGGACCGTGGTGCCAGTGCCGCGTCAGCTGGGGCGTACCACGACCTTTCCGGTCAGTTCGCCGTCCAGCATCGCCCGGAAGCCCTCATGGATCCCGGCCAGCGGCAGCACCCGGTCGATGCGCGGGCGGATCCCGGCGCTGTCGACGAAGCGCAGCAGCCGGACGAACTCCTCGCGGGTACCGCCGGTGGAGCCGAACACCCGCTGCTGGAGGTAGAAGACCCGGTTGAGGTCGGCGGGCGGATTGGGCCCGCTGGTGGCCCCCGCCACCACGATCGCCCCGCCGGGGCGCAGCGCCTTCAGGGAGTGCTCCCAGGTGGCCTCGCCCACCGTCTCCACCACCACGTCCACCCGCTCCGGCAGCCTGGCCCCCGATTCCACCGCCACCTGGGCGCCCAGCTCCAGGGCCGCCGCGCGCTTGGCCTCGGACCGGCTGGTCGCGTACACCGTGGCACCGGCGCCGCGCGCCAGCGCGATGGCGGCCGTGGCGACCCCGCCGCCGGCCCCCTGCACCAGCACCCGGTCGCCCGGCCGGACCCGGGCCTGGGTGAACAGCATCCGGTACGCGGTCAGCCAGGCCACCGGCAGACAGGCGGCCTCCTCGAAGGACAGCGAGGCGGGCTTGGGCACCAGATTGCGGCGCGGTACCCGCACCAGCTCGGCGAAGGCCCCGTCGTGCCGCTCGGACAGCAGCGCCCGTCCCGGGTCGAGGGTCTCGTCGCCGCCGCCCGCCGCCGGGTCGCCGATGACCGGGTGGATGACCACCTCGTTCCCGTCCTCGTCGATCCCGGCCGCGTCACAGCCCAGCACCATCGGCAGCCGGTCCGCCGGGTGTCCGACGCCGCGCAGGGTCCACAGGTCGTGGTGGTTGAGCGCCGCCGCCACCACGCGCACCACCGTCCAGTCCGCCGAGGCGGTGGGTTCGGGCACCTGGCGCAGCTCCAGGCCGTCCAGCGGGTGGTCGGGGTCCTGGCGCACGGCCACAGCTGCAAGCATGCGGTCACTCCTCATTCGTACGGTTACCGGGCCGACGATCCCCGCGCCGCCGGGCCCGCTCCAACCGTCGTGCCGCATCACGGCACACGGGCTGGGCGGGCGGCGCGCCCACGGCGTCTGCTTGGCCCATGCGGGAAGACAACGCCACAGATGAACTGGCCGAGCTCGCCGGACTGCTCCGGCGGGCCGAGGCCGACGGCAAGCCGATCGCGCCGCTCACCGAGCTGTGCCCGGGCCTCGACCTGGTGTCCGCCTATGTCGTCCAGGACGCCAACACCCGGCTGCGGCTGGCTTCCGGGGAGCGGCTGGCCGGCCGGAAGGTCGGGCTGACGTCCCTGCCGATGCAGCGGCAACTGGGCGTGGACGAACCGGACTTCGGGGTGCTGTTCGAGTCGATGCTGATCCCGGACGGCGGAGCCGTCGTGACGGACGGCCTGATCGCGCCGCGCGCCGAGGCCGAGATCGCGTTCCGCCTGGGCCGTCGGCTGGCGGGCCCGGATGTGACCCTGGCGGAGGTACGGGCGGCGGTGGCCCAGGTGGTGCTCGCCGTCGAGGTGATCGACAGCCGGATCGCCGACTGGCGCATCAAGCTGGCCGACTCGGTCGCCGACAATGCCTCCTCCGCCCGGGTGGTGGTCGGCCCCGCCGTCGACGCCACCGAGGAGCTGCTGGCGGGCCTCGCCGACGAGGCCGTCGAGCTGCATGTCGACGGCGTGCTCGCCGCGGAGGGCCGGGGCGCCGAGGTACTGGGCGATCCCCTGCAGGCCGTGGTCTGGCTGGCCCGCACCCTGCACACCTATGGAGCCGGGCTGGAGGCGGGCGAGCTGGTGCTGGCCGGGGCGGTGCACGCCAGTCTGCCGCTCACGCCGGGCACCACCTTGTCCGTGCGGTCCGGGCGGCTGCCCGCACTGACCGCCACCGTCCGATAACCGGGAGACCTGCCATGCAACTGAGCGGACTGGGCTATTTCGGCCTCCGCACGGCGCGGATCGCCGAATGGCGCGACTTCGCCGAGAACGTCCTCGGGCTGAGCACCACCGGGACCGGGGACGGCGGGCTGCTCCTGCGCGCCGACGACCGCACCTGGCGGATCGCGCTGCACCAGGCCGCCACGGAGGAGTTCGCCTACGTCGGCTGGGAGGTGCCGGGACCGGCCGAACTGGCCGCCGCCGCCGCCGAATTGGAGGCCGCCGGGGTCAGCGTCGGATACGCCGACGAGAAGCTGCTGGGCGAGCGCGATGTGCTGGGCCTGATCCACCTCGAGGACCCCAATGGCGTCCGGGTGGAGATCTTCCACGGCGCCCGCACCGCCATCACCCCGTTTGTGTCCCCCACCGGCGCCCGGTTCATCACCGGCGACCAGGGACTGGGCCATGTCGTCTTCAACGCCGAGGACTTCGAGGCGACCTACCGCTTCTACACCGAACTCCTCGGCTTCAGGCCCAGCGACTTCTGCGACCTCGGCCGCAAGCGGGTGGCCTTCCTGCACACCAACCCGCGCCACCACAGCCTCGCCTTCGCCGGGCTGGTCGTCGATCCGGAGCGCAAGCCGCGGCAGGACGTCGACCCCGGCGAGCTGTTCCACTTCATGCTGGAGGTCGACGACTACGACACCGTCGGATACGCCTACGACCGGTGTCTGGACGGCGGCGCGCCGATCGCCCTGACCCTGGGCCGGCACAGCAACGACCGGATGCTGTCCTTCTACGCGTTCACCCCGTCCGGTTTCGAGGTCGAGTACGGCCATGGCGCGATCACCGTCTCCGACCCCTGGACCGCCACCCGGGTCGACGGCACCAGCCTGTGGGGCCACCGCCGTTCGCCCCGGCCGGAAGGGCAGGGGTCATGACGCCGCGCGAGCCCATGGCCGACGTCAGCGGCCGCTTCGACCTCGACCGCGGCCTGGTCGACCGGACGATCTTCAGCGATGCGTCCCTCTACCGGCAGGAGCTGCGCCGGGTCTTCGCACCCAGCTGGCTGTTCCTCGCCCATGAGAGCCAGTTCGCCAAGCCCGGCGACTTCTTCACCACTTATATGGGCGAGGACCCGGTCATCGTCACCATGGGCCGCGACCGCAGGCTGCGGGCCTTCCTCAACGCCTGCCGGCACCGGGGCATGCGGGTCTGCCGGGCCGACGCGGGCGCCACCAAGGCGTTCACCTGTAGCTACCACGGCTGGTCGTACGACACCTCCGGCAAGTTGATCAACGTGCCCAACGGCGAGGACTACCCGGACCACTTCGACCGGGAGCAGTGGGGCCTGACCGAGGTCGCGCAGCTGGACACCTACCGGGGTCTGGTCTTCGCCACCTGGAACCCCGAGGCTCCGCCGCTGGTCGAGGCGCTGGGCGGGATGACCTGGTACATGGACGCCATGCTCGACCGCGACCCGGAGGGCACCGAGGTGGTCGGCGGGGTCCACAAGTGGGTGCTGGAGGGCAACTGGAAGCTGGCGGCCGAGCAGTTCGCCTCCGACTGGTACCACGTCAACATCTCGCATGCCTCGGCCCTGATGGTCATGTCGCCGACCGGCAAGGGGCCCAAGACCGAGATCGTCCAGACGCCGGGACGGCAGTACACCGACCCGCTCGGCCATGGACACGGCTTCCCCACCCACCCCAAGAGCCGCTTCGACGACCGGGTGGTGCACGCCCACTACGACTATGGCGCACTGCGCGAACGCCTGGGCGACGCACGGGTGGAGGGCCCGATGACCACGGGCCATGCGACGGTCTTCCCCAACTTCTCGTATCTGCCGGTCAACGGCAGCATCCGGGTCTGGCACCCCAAGGGGCCGGACCGGATGGAGGTCTGGGCCTGGACGATCGTGGACCGGTCCATGCCCGACGAGGTCAAGGACGCCCAACGCCTCTACAACCTGCGCACCTTCGGACCCACCGGCATCTTTGAGCAGGACGACGGCGAGAACTGGAGCGAGGTCCAGGCCACCGCGCATGGCTTCATGGCGGGCTCGATGACCCTCAACTACCAGATGGGGCTGGGCCTGGAGTCCGAGGACGGCGTCCACCCCGGCACCACCGGACGCCTCTACTCCGACGGTGCCGCCCGCGGCTTCTACGCCCGCTGGCGCGACCTGATGAACACCCCCGCCTGGCACGAGAAGGGCTCCTGATGACCAGCACCACCCATACGGGCATCCGCGTCGCCGCCGTCGGCGACATCGAGGAGGGCGAGGCGCTGAAGGTGCCGGCCGGGCAGACCGGCCACGATGACGCCATCGCCGTCTTCCACGACGACGGCACGTACTACGCCCTCGACGACACCTGCACCCACGGCCAGGCCTCGCTCTCGGACGGCTGGATCGAGGGCGGCGAGGTGGAATGCCCGCTGCACAGCGCCCGCTTCTGTCTCCGGACCGGTGAGCCGCAGTGCATGCCCGCCACCCTCGGCATGCGCACCCACCGGGTCGAGGTACGGGACGAGGAGATCTGGCTGTACCCGGGCACGGAGGCCGCCGGATGAGCCCCCTGCGGCGGATCGTGGTGGTCGGAGCCGGCCTGGCCGCCGTCTCCACCTGCGACGCGCTGCGCACCCAGGGGTACGACGGCGAGCTGGTGCTGTTCTCCGCCGAACGGGAACTTCCCTACGACCGGCCGCCGTTGAGCAAGGACTTCCTGCTGGGCAAGGCCCGGAGCGGCGACCTCCTGCTGCGTCCCGCACCGTGGTACCAGGAGCAGGCCGTCGAGCTGCGGACCGGCACAACGGTGACCTCGCTACGCCCCGAGTCGGGCGCCATCGAGCTGGCCGACGGGTCACTGATCACCGCCGAACGGATCGTGCTCGCCACCGGCGGCACTCCCCGGACCCTGCCGGTGCCGGGCGGCGACGGCCCCTCCGTGCGGGTGCTGCGCACCCTGGAAGATGCCGGACGACTCAGGGAACAGCTGTTGCCCGGGGCCCGGGTGGCCGTCGTGGGCGCCGGGCTGATCGGCGCCGAGACCGCGGCGACCGCCGTGGCCCTGGGCTGCCGGGTCACCCTCATCGACCCGGCGCCGGTGCCGCTGGCCGCGGCGGTCGGAGCCGAGATGGCCCGGGCGCTGCACGGGCGGCACGCCGAGCAGGGCATCGAGGTGATCACCGGCGGCGTCGAACGGATCGAGCCGGCGGGCGTGCGGGTCACCGGACGCGCAACGCCGGTGACGGCCGATGTGGTGGTCACCGGCATCGGCATCCGGCCGGCGACCGCACTCGCCGAGGCCGCCGGCCTGCGGACCGGCAATGGCGTCCTCGTCGATCCGGCCGGGCGCACCTCGCACCCACGGGTCTTCGCCGTGGGCGACGTCGCCCGGCAGGACGGTCACCCCGTACGGCACGAGCACTGGCAGGCCGCCCAGCGGGACGGCGAAGCCGCGGCGGCCGGGCTCCTCGGCCTGCCCGCCCCGCGGTTCGGGGCGCCCTGGTTCTGGTCCGACCGCCACGGCTCCCGGCTGGAGGCCGTCGGCACCATGGGCGACGCCGACCGCACGGTGCTGCGCGGCTCCCCCGACCAGGCCGCCTTCACCGTCTTCGGCCTGCGCGGCGACCGGCTGGTCGCGGCGGCGGCCGTGGACCGGCCCCAGGACATCAAGGCCGCCCAGCGCCTCATCGACCGCGACGTCCCGGTGGACCCCGGACAGCTGGCCGACGAATCCACCGACCTGCGCCGGCTGGTACCGCGCCGGCCATGACACCCCCTGGCCCGTGCCACCCCTCGGCACACCCGCTCCCCGCCCCGACCACCCCACGCTGGAATGACCCCATGAGCCCTGCCATCGACGACGACATCCGGCTCCACTTCGAGGTGCAGCGCCTCTACACCCTCGAGGCCCAGCTGCTCGACCAGCACCGCTACGCCGACTGGCTGGAGCTGCTCGCCGACGACCTGCACTACTGGGCCCCCGTACGCACCAACCGGCTGCGCCGCCAACAGAGCCTGGCGGACGGCGCGCCCGGCGAGGTGGCGATCTTCGACGAGACCAAGGCCAGTCTCGCCTGGCGGATCCGCCGCTTCGACTCCGGCATGGCCTGGGCCGAGGACCCGCCGTCCCGCACCCGGCACCTGATCACCAATGTCTCGGTCCGCGTCGCCGCCGACGACGACGGGACCACCGGCCAGTACCTCGCCGAGTCGGCCTTCCTCTGCTACCGCAACCGCCTGGAGCGCGAAGTGGACCTCTACGCGGGCGCCCGCACCGACATCCTCCGCCGGGACCCGGACAACGGCGGCCTGCTCATCGCCCGCCGCACGATCCTGCTCGACCAGAACGTCCTGCTCGCCAAGAACATCAGCACCTTCCTGTAAACCGGAGTTCCCCAGATGATCGAGCCCGAAGAGCACACCGTGCGCACCACGCTAGGTCCGGTCGCGGTCAGCGAGACCGGTGAAGGGCCGGCCCTGGTGATGCTGCACGGGGGCGGCCCCGGCGCCTCCGCGGTCGCCAACTATGCGCACAATCTGCCGGCCCTCGCCCCGCACCACCGGGTGATCCTGCCCGACCAGCCCGGCTTCGGCGGCAGTTACCGGCCCACCGAGGAAGACCTGGACGCCCGCAGCATCACCGAGATCACCGTCGACGCCCTGCTCCAGACCCTGGACTCGCTCGGCGTCGACCGCTTCCACCTGCTGGGCAACAGCCTCGGCGGGGCCGCCGCCATCGCCACCGCCCTGGCCGCGCCCGAGCGGGTCGACAAGCTGGTCCTGATGGCACCCGGCGGTGGCTGGCTGCCCTTCGGCCCGACGCCGACCGAGGGCCAGAAGGCGATGTTCCGCTACTACCAGGGCGAAGGCCCGACCCTGAAGAAGATGCGGGACTTCATCGGCGTCATGACCGCCGAGCCCAAGCGCTGGGCGGACACTGCCCAGGCCCGTTACGAGGCGTCTCTCGACGAGTCGCACATCGCCTTCTACCACCGCTACAACGCGGCCTTCGCCAAGCGCCACGGCATGGACCCGCTGTGGCAGCGCGTCCATGAGATCAAATCCCCGACCCTGCTGCTGTGGGGCCGCGACGACCGCACCATCACCCTCGACGGCGCCCAGCTCATGCTGAAGCGGATCCGCGATGTGCAGCTGCACGTCTTCGGCGGCTGCGGACACTGGGTCCAGCTCGAGCGCCAGGCCGAGTTCGAGCGTCTGGTCACCGACTTCCTCAAGGAGGACTGACCCATGGGCTGGCTGGAGGGCGAGGTCGCCCTGATCACCGGCGGCGGCTCCGGCATCGGCCGCGCCGTCGCCCTGCGGTACCTCGCCGAGGGCGCGAGCGTGGCCGTGCTGGGCCGCGGCACCGAACAACTGGCGGAGGTCGCGGCCGCCGCCGGCGACCGAGGCGACCGGGTGCTGCCCATCACCGGCGATGTACGCTCCCCGGACGACCTGCACCGGGCGGTGGAGCTGACCACCGAGCGGTTCGGCAGGCTCGATGTCCTCGTCCCCAACGCCGGAATCTGGGACTACAACCGCAGCGTTGCCCAATTGGAAGGAGAGGAGTTGTCGGACGCCTTCGACGAGATCTTCGCCATCAATGTCAAGGGCTACGCACTCGCGGTCGAGGCGGCCTGGCGCGAGCTGATCGCCACCCGGGGAAGCGTGGTGATGACCCTGTCCAACGCCTCGTTCCACACCAATGGCGGCGGCCCCCTCTACACCGCCAGCAAACACGCCTGCCTGGGCCTGCTCCGCCAGTTCGCGTACGAGCTGGCACCGAAGGTCCGCGTCAACGGCGTCGCCACCGGCGGCATGCGCACCCAGCTGCGCGGCCCCGAGGCGCTGGGCCTCCAGGAACGCACCCTCGCCGCATCCTTCGCCAAGAACGAGGCGTCCGGCACCAGGCAGCCGCCGCTGATACCGCTCCACGACTCCAGCGTCGAGCCGGAGGACTTCACCGGCCCCTATGTGTTGCTGGCCTCCCGCAGCAACAGTGGCAACATCACCGGAGCCGTCATCCCCGCGGACGGAGGCATCGCCGTACGCGGCTTCCGCACCCCCGCGGGCGGCGCGGACCTCTGATGCTCCCGCCACCGCCACCCAGATCGCAGAGACCGAAGGAGCCGACGCGATGGTCGCCGTCGACATCAGCCCCGCCGCCGCCGTGCACCGCAGAGCCCGCTACGCTCCCGACCGCACCGCCCTCGTCTACGAGGGCCAGGAGATCAGCGCCGCCGAGCTGAGCCATACGGTCGGCGAACTGGCCGCCGGGCTGGCCGCGCACGGGCTGCGCCGCGGGGACCGCATCGCCTACCTCGGCTTCAACAGTCCCGCCTTCCTCCAGACCCTGCTCGCCGCCGCTCAGCTCGGGGCCGTCTTCGTACCGGTCAACTTCCGCCTCGCGGGCGACGAGGTACGGCACCTGCTGATCGACTGCGGCGCCCACACCCTGGTCGTGGAGGAGGGCCACCGCCCGCTGATCGAGCCCCTGGCCGCCCAACTGCCCGCCCGCCTGCGGATCCTGATCGACACCGATCCCGCCTGTCCACCGGCCGCCGCCCCGGGCGCCGGCTGGACGCCCTTGTCCACACTGCTCGGCCCGGGCCGCTCCGCCCCGGAGCCGGTCGCGCTGTACGACGACGACCTCGCCGCCCTGATGTACACCTCCGGCACCACCGGGCGGCCCAAGGGCGTCATGCTCACCCATGGCAACCTCTGGTGGAACGCGGTCAATGTCGACAGCGTCCTGGACACCCGCCCCGACGACATCACCCTCGCCGTGGCCCCGCTCTTCCACATCGGCGGCCTCAACGCCCTCACCCTGCGCACCCTGCTGCGCGGCGGCACCGTGGTGGTGCGGCGCGCCTTCAACTCCGCACAGTGCCTGGACGACCTCGTGCGGTACCGGGTGAGCACCTTCTTCGCGGTGCCCGCGATGTTCGCCGAGCTGGCCCGCGTGCCCGGCTTCCACGAGGCCGACCTCAGCGCCCTGCACTCCACGGTCGTGGCGGCCGCGCCGGTACCGCCGCAGCTCATCCGGGACTACGCCGAGCGCGATGTGCTGCTCCAGCAGGCGTGGGGGCTCACCGAGACGGCACCCTTCGCCACCTGCCTCCCGCTCGGGCTGACCCTGGAGAAGACGGGATCGGCCGGCGCCCCCATGCCGTACACCGAGGTCTGTCTCGTCCAGCCGGGCACCGGAGTGAAGGTGTCGGACCCCGACGTCCGCGGCGAGATCTGCGTACGCGGCCCCAATGTGACCCCGGGATACTGGAACAACCCCGCCGCGACCCGTGAGTCCTTCGACGAGGCGGGCTGGTTCCACACCGGTGACATCGCCTACCGGGACAAGGACGGCTTCTACTACATCGTCGACCGGCTCAAGGAAATGATCATCAGCGGCGGCGAGAACGTCTATCCCGCCGAGGTCGAGCGGATCCTGGTGGAATACCCCGGCGTCCTGGAGGTCGCGGTCGTCGGCATACCGGACCCCAAGTGGGGCGAGACCGTACTGGCCTTCCTCACCTGTGAACCCGGCACCGCCCCCACAGTCGAACAGGTCCGTGAATTCGCCGGCGAACGGCTGGCCCGCTACAAACTGCCCACCCGCGTCCTGCTCCTGGAGGAGCTGCCGCGCAACCCCAGCGGCAAACTCACCAAGGCCTATCTGCGCCGGTGGGCCGAGGGCGCCATCACCACCGCCCCCTGAGCCAACGGCCTCCTCCTCCCTCTCCCCCCCGCACACCCCCTCGGACAGGATCCCGACATGGTCGCCCCGGCCCTCCCCGTGCCCGTCCTCGGCAACTGGACCCTGCGTCCCACCGCGGACCGTGCGCGGGACACCTACACCGTCTCGCTCAACGGCGCCCCGGTGACCCGGCTGGAACTGCGCCGGGTGGCCCATGACCGGCTGCGGAACTGCTACCCCTACGGTTCCCGCGACATCGCCCTGAGCCTGACCCCCCTGGAACCGCGCGCGGAGATCGCCGAGCTGCTGCAAGAGCTCGTGCCCGCCCTCTTCGCCGCCGACCCGCGCTGCCGCCGGGTCATCGCGGCCCCCGCCGAGGCGGACGCCGCGGCACTGGCGGCGTATGAGGCCGGAGGTCTGCACAGGGTCGCCGAGGCCGACCTGCCCGGTGGCTCGGTGGTGCTGTGCACCGCCGAGCCACCACAGATCGCCGGGCTGTCCACCTCCCTGGACGACATGCCCCACTGACCCTTTGACCCCTTGGCCCTTTGCCGCAAACCCGGGTGGTGGCCGGGCCATTGGTCACGCGGTTGGTCACACCATCGCCCAGGAAACAGAAAAACCCCAGATCAACTTGGGTTTCTGCTGGTGTCCGAGGGGGGACTTGAACCCCCACGCCCGATAAAGGGCACTAGCACCTCAAGCTAGCGCGTCTGCCATTCCGCCACCCGGACCAGGTGCCTGTCTCTGCGGGGCGTGCCCCGCGGCGACATGGCCAACTCTACCAAGGTTTCGGAGTGCCTTTCACCAGGGATTTCATCCGACGCATAAGGTCCGTCCATGGGCAATGACGGACGCTCCCCGGCCCTCGCGCGGCCGACTGCCCGGCCGGGTGGCTCCCGCCGCAGGCCGCGCCCGCTGTCACCGTTGCGGGAGCACCTGCGGGACACCTTCTGGTTCACCCCGACCGTGGGGCTGGTGGGGGCGGTGGTGCTGGCCCTGCTGGTGACGGAGCTGGACCAGCTGCTGGTCCGGGAACTGCAGAGGGCCGGGGACTACGACGTCGTCGACACATTGATCAAGTTCGCCGACGATGCGAAGTCGATCATCACGACCGTGGGCTCGGCCATGCTGACCTTCGTCGGCGTCGTGTTCTCGATCTCCCTGGTCGCGCTGCAGATGGCCGGCGGACAGATGACGCCCCGCGTGGTGCGGCTGTATGTCCGCAGCCGGATCACCAAGTGCACCTTCGCGGTGTTCCTGGCGACCTTCCTGTTCGCGCTGCTGGTGCAGGCCTCGTACGAGGGGAACACCGACCCCCGGACGGTCTCCTCCGTGCCGTTCCTCTCCAGCATCATGTGCGTGCTGTTGCTGCTGGTGAGCCTCGGTCTGTTCGTTGCCTATGTGAACTCGACGCTACGGCTGATGCGGGTCAGCCATGTCATCGACCGGATCATCCGGGAGTCGTTGCGGGTGCTGGACAAGCACGGCACGACGGGCGGCACCTGGCCGGCGCCGGCGCCGGCCGGGGCGGAGATCAGACATCGGGGGCGGGCGGGTGTGCTGCGGGATGTGCACATCGCGCGCCTGGTGCGGGTCGCCCGGCGGCAGGGGGTGGTGCTGCGGCTGATTCCGCGGATCGGGGATTACCTGGTGCCGGGGAACCCGGTGTTCGCGGTGCACGGCGGAGCGAAGGCACCGCCGCGGCGGGCGTTGCGGTACACGGTGTCGGTGGGGGTGGAGCGGACCTTCCACCAGGATCTGGGATTCGGTCTGCGCCAGCTGTCGGACATCGCCCAGCGGGCCCTGTCCCCCGCCGTCAACGATCCGACGACGGCCGTGCAGTGCCTGGACCGGATCGTGCAGTTCCTGGCGGCGGTCGCCGACCGGCCACTGGGGGCGCTGCGGCACTGCGACCGCAAGGGGGCGGTGCGGCTGGTGCAGGACCTGCCCGAGTGGACGGACCTGGTCGACCTGGGGCTGACCGAGATCCGGGGCTGTGCGATCGGCAGCCCACAGGTCACCCGTCGGCTGATGGCCGGGCTGGACGACCTGTTGCTGCTGGCCCCGGCGCACCGGCGGTCGCCGCTGGAGCGGCACCGTACGCTCCTGCGGCAGGCCGTGGAGCGTACGGCGTGCGAGGCTGCGGACCGGGAGTTCGCGCTGCTGCCCGACCGGCAGGGCATCGGCTGAGCGGTCTCGCCGGCCGGCTCAGTCGTGCAGCACGGTGAACCCGAGCATCCGGGCCCTGGTCCCGGTGCGCGGCCAGTGGCGACTGCCCGGCGGAACACCGGCGAAGCCCAGCAGGCAGCGCCGCGTCCGAAGGCATCCGCTCAGGGCATCAGGTGGTAGTCGGGGAAGTTGCCGGGCAGTCGCTCCTCCCCCGCCGGGCCCTGGGTCACCGCCCGTACCAGCAGTTCGCCGCCGACGAACGCGCCGCGCCAGGAGGCTCCGAAGCCGCCGAAGAGCTCCTGGCGGTCGCCGCGGGAGCGCGGGGTGCCATGGCCGACCTTGAAGGCGCGGATCTGCGGGGCCAGCCGTTCAAAGGTCGCCGGGTCGTCGCAGGAGAGGGTGGCGACCAGGGCGCCATTGCTGGCGTTCATGGCGGCGAGCAGCTCGGCCTCGGTGTCCACCAGCACAATGGTGTCGACGGGGCCGAAGGGCTCGGCGTGGTGCAGGGGTGAGCTGGGAGGCGGGTTGAGCAGGGTCACCGGCGCGACGTAGGCGGCGGTGTCCTGGCCCGGCAGGAAGCGGCCCTCGGCCGGCGAGCCGTGGTGCAGCGGGATGGCGCCCCGGTCGATGGCCTCGGCGACCTGGTCGGTGAGTTCCTTGGCCTTGGCGGCGTTGATCAGCGGGCCGAAGTCCAGCTCGGGCAGGTCGTCGGCGGGCCACTCGGTGGCGAGCGGGTGGCCGAAGCGCACGGAGCGGACGGCGGGCAGGTAGTGGGCGAGGAAGTCCGCGAAGGCCGCACGCTGGACGACGAACCGGGGGTAGGCCGTGCAGCGCTGTTTGGCGTAGTCGAAGGTCTTGCGCAGCTGGGGGCCGAGGTCTTCCCAGTCGGTGAAGTTCCAGATGCCCCAGGTGTTGAGGCCCTCTTGTTCGAGGATGTGGCGCTTGCCGAGGTCGGCGACGGCGGTGGCCACCCGGGCACCGGTGTCCCGGCCGCCGACGAAGGAGACACAGCCGATCTCGGGAGCGCGCACCAGCGCCTCGGACAGCTCGCCGCCGCTGCCGCTGACCAGGGTGATGGGGACGCCCTCCCGGGCGGCCAGCGCACTGGCCAGGGTCAGACAGGCCAGACCGCCGTCCGTGGGGGTCTTGGCGATGACCGCGTTGCCGGCCAGCGCCTGGACGAGCATCGCGTGCACCAGCACGCTCATGGGGTAGTTCCAGCTGGCGATGTTGGAGACCGGGCCGGGCAGCGGGATGCGGCCGGCGAGCATCCGGTCGATCCCCTGCACATACCAGCGGACTCCGTCGATCGCCCGGTCCACATCGGCCTGGGCGAGCCGCCAGGGCTTGCCGATCTCCCAGACGAGCAGCAGGGAGAGGAGTTCGCGGTGCTCGTCGAGCGCGTCGAGGGCGGCGCTCACCCGCGCCTTGCGGTCGGCGAGCGGCACCTGGCGCCAGGCCCGGTGCTGGTCCAGGGCGGCGCGTACGGCCTGGTGGGCGGTGGCCGGGTCCAGGCGGGGCGGGCCGGCGATGGGGGTGCCGTCGACGGGGGTGGTGGCGGGCAGTGGGCGGCCGTCCGGCTGCCAGCCGCCGTTCCAGAGGTTGAGGACGCGCTCCTCGCGGAACGCCTCGGGGGCGGCCGCCAGGCAGCGCCGCCAGGCGGTGACCCATTCGGTGCCGGGCCGGACCACAAGGGTGTTGAGGGTGGGAGCCATGTCGGTGTGTCTCCGCTCTCGGTGCACAGTCGGGGCGGGGAAAACAACACGTACGTAGAAGCGAACGGTAGCCATCGCCGGATCCTGCGGAAGGGCCGCCGGGTGTGATGAGGCCCATGTCACGTGCGACCCCCGGTAACCGGTCGGTGCCGCCCGGGACAATGGGGCGGTCCGCCTTCCGCCACCAGCACTTGGACTGATCGCCCATGGGACGGGTCACCGAACGACGCCGCGTCATCCGCATCCGGGACGGGGCGGTGAGCAGCCGCCCGGACACGCTGGTGGCCGAGGAGCCGCTGGAGATCCGGCTGAACGGCAAGCCGCTGGCGATCACCATGCGCACTCCGGGCGACGACTTCGCGCTGGCGGCCGGGTTCCTGGTGAGCGAGGGAGTGCTGAGCCGGGCCGGGGAGCTGGCGAACATCGTCTACTGCGCGGGCGCCACGGAGGACGGCGGCAACACCTACAACGTCGTGGACGTACGGCTCGCGCCCGGGGTGCCCCTGCCCGAGCTGAGCCTGGAGCGCAATGTCTATACGACGTCCTCGTGCGGGCTGTGCGGCAAGGCGAGCCTGGACGCCGTGCGGACCATCGCCCGCTGGCCCGTCGCGGACGGGCCGGAGCCGCTGCGGCTCGAGCCGGGGCTGCTGGCCGAGCTTCCCGGCCGGCTGCGGGCGGCACAGCGGGTCTTCGACCGCACCGGGGGCCTGCACGGTGCCGCACTGTTCGCGCCGGACGGCGAACTGCTGGATGTGCGCGAGGACGTGGGGCGGCACAACGCGGTGGACAAGCTGGTCGGCCGGGCGCTGCAGCAGGGGCTGCTGCCGCTGTCCGGGGCCGTGCTGCTGGTGTCCGGGCGGGCCTCCTTCGAGCTGGCGCAGAAGGCGGTCATGGCGGGGATCCCGGTGCTCGCGGCGGTGTCGGCGCCGTCGTCCCTGGCCGTGGACCTGGCCGCCGAGACGGGTCTGACGCTGGTGGGTTTCCTGCGCGGGGCGTCGATGAACGTCTACGCCGGAGAGCGGCGCATCGTCCTCGGGTGAGCGGGCGGCCTCGGGTGAGCGGGCGGCCTCGCGGCGGGGACGGGTCAGCTCTCCTGTGCTTCCTCCGCTCCGACGACCCGGGAGAGGAGGGCGAGGAAGAGTTCCCGCTCGACGGGTGAAAGGGCGGACAGCAGGGCCTCGTTGGCCTTGTCGCCGAGCTTGGTGAGACGGGCGAGGCGGCGACTGCCCGCGTCGGTGAGGGTGATGGCGTTCTTGCGGCGGTCGGCGGGATCGGGGGCGCGGGTGATGAGCGCCTGGGCCTGGAGGTCATTGAGGATGCCGACCATGTCCTTGGGGTCGAAACCGGTGGTGCGGCCGAGTTCGGCCTGGGCGACCGGGCCGAGGTCGGCGACGGCGGACAGTACGGCGTGGTGCGGCATGCGCATGCCGTCCCCGGCGAACGCCTCGGTCACCAGGCGGCGGCCGCGGGCGGAGGCGCGGTTGAGCAGCCAGCTGGGGAGGGCCTGGATACGGGCGAGGGCGGGCTCGTCGGCCGGGGCCGCGTCGGTCGTGCCGGTGCCGGTCGGGTCTGCGGGGGCCGGGTCTGTGGGGGCCGGGTCTGTGGGGGCCGGGTCTGTGGGGGCCGGGGCCGCGTCGGTGTGTCCCATGGCTCGAGCCTAGCCGGAAAGTCATGGGGATTCCCCACGAAAAACCATTGGAGTTCCCAATGGATTCCGGGTACGGTTGGATCCGTTGGAAGTCCCAATGAACGCCTGGCGGTGAGCGTCGGCGTGATGTCTTCGGAGGTGCACCATGCGTCGTGTCCGCTACCACCGCAACGGCGGCCCGGAAGTCCTGCGGGTCGAGGAGGCGGACGTCCCCCGGCCGGGGCCGGGCGAACTCCTGGTGCGCACCCGGGCGATCGGGATCACCTTGCCGGTGGTGCGCAAGGTGCGCGAGGGCGGGCTTCCGCTGCCCGTGAGCCCCGGCGGCGAGGTAGCCGGGGAAGTCGTGGGCCTCGGCCCGGATGTGACGGGCTTTCTGGTCGGCGAGCGGGTCACCGGCCTGTGCTTCGCCGCCGGATACGCCGACTACGCGGTCCTGCGCACCTCCATGGCCTCGCGCATCCCCGGTGGCGCAAGCGCCGCCGACGCCGTCGCGCTGGTGCGCTGCGGGCTGGTCGCCCTGGGCGCCCTTGCCGCGGCCCGGCCGGTCGAGGGCGAGTCGGTGCTGGTGACGGGCGCGGCCGGCGGCGTCGGTCAGCTCGCCGTGCAGCTCGCCAAGGCGCGTGGCGCGGGCCGGGTGGTGGCCGCGGTGGGCTCGGCCGCCAAGGCGGAGTTCGCCAGGTCGCTGGGTGCGGATGAGGTGGTGACCTATGCGCAGAAATCCTGGGGCGAGCCGGTGGACATCGTGCTGGACGCCGTCGGCGGGGAGCTTCTCTCCCCCGCCGTGGCCGCGCTCGCGCCGGGTGGGCGACTGGTGGCCTACAGCTCCGGTGGCGGGACGATCGCCGCATATGACCTCTTGGTGGGCGCCAGATCGGTCATCGGCTTCCAGATGGCGCTGATAGCGCGCAACAGCCCGGCGCTGATGGAGCAGTGGCGGCAGGAGCTGTGGGAGTTGTTCACCGCGGGGCGGCTGCGGCCGTACATCCACGCCGAGTTGCCACTGGAGGAGGCCGCCAGGGCGCACGAAATCATTGAGTCGCGCGCCAATCGGGGCAAGGTGGTGCTGCGGCCGGTGTAACTCTCTTTGCACCCATGGTGTCGTTTGGCCGCGTGGTCCTTGAGATGCGGAGGGGCCGCCCCATACCTTGGCCCACCGGAGCACAGGCCGTGCGGTGCCCGGTCTCCACTCCCCCGTGTCCCGACGTATCACCACGTGCCCCGACGCGCAAAGGACGGACCATGGCACCGCCTTCCCGTACCGGCCACCGCCGCACGGCCTCCGCCCTGCTGGCGTGCGCACTGCTCGCCCTGGCCGCCCAGCCGGTGCGCGCCGATCCGGCCGACGGGCCGGATCAACTCACCGCCACCCGACCGGGGTTCGAGGAGCGCGTCCTGTTCAGGGCCGGGCAGGAGCCCGGGGCCGGATACGCCTGCTACCGCATCCCGGCGATCGTCACCACCACCCGAGGCACGCTCCTGGCCTTCGCCGAGGGCAGAAAGAACAACTGCGGTGACGCCACCGACATCGATCTGGTCGTCAAGCGCTCCACCGACGGCGGCCGCACCTGGGGGCCGCTGCGGATCGTCGACGCCGGGCAGGGCGACACCCATGGCAACCCGGCACCGGTGGTGGACCGCCGCACCGGGCGGGTCGTGCTGGCCACCACCTACAACGCGGGCCGCACCGACGACGGCAGCTGCGAAGTGCCCTGCGACCGCACTCCGCACACCCAGTACAGCGACGACGACGGCCTCAGCTGGTCCCGCCCGCGTGAGGTGACCGCCCAACTCAGGCCGCGCGGCTGGAACTCCTGGTATGCAACCGGCCCGGGGCACGGCATCCAGCTCGCCCATGGCCCGCATCGCGGCCGGCTGGTCATCGGGGTCAACGCCGAGAGCGCCGAGAGCAGGCGCACTTCTGCCAACCACGCCGCGCTGGCGTTCAGCGATGACGCTGGAGCCCACTGGCGGCTCGGGGCAGTGGACACCTATCGCGTGGCGCCCGACGGCACCTACCGGCAGAAGCCCTCCGAACTCGCCCTGGCCGAGCGCGACGACGGCACGGTCTATGTCAACGGCCGGGAGCAGGGCGGCACGGATCTCGGCAACCGCGACGAAACCACCAGCCGGGACGGCGGCAGGACGTTCGCCGCACCGTTCCACGCCCTGCCCGGCCTCTACACACCCGCGGTGCAGGGGGCCGTGGTGCCGCTGCGCCCGGGCCGCTGGCTGTTCTCGGCGCCCGCCGACCCCGACCGCCGCCGCACGCTGACCATCCGTTCCTCCTACGACCAGGGCCGCGGCTGGGAGAGCGCCGAGCGCGGCAGAACGGTCACCGCCGACTGGTCCGGCTACTCGGACATGGCGCCGGCCGGCCCGGGCCGGATCGGCCTGCTCTACGAGGCCGGGAAGACGGACGCCCGCCAGGAGATCCGCTTCGCCCGCTTCACCGAGGACTGGCTCGGCCCCCGCCGGGGCCCGGACCCGACCACCGAGGACCGGGCGCCGGGCGGCCGGGGCGCCCCGGTGCTCGGCGGCGCCCGCCCGGTCGGCGGCCGGTTCGGCGGCGCGCTCCGCTTCAACGGCGCGGACGGCGCCGTGCGCCTCCCCTTTCGCCCACAGCTCCCCCTCCACAACCAGGACTTCACTGCGCTGCTGTGGTTCCGTTATCGCTCCGCCAAGGGCGAGCAGCCGTTCCTGTGGATGGGCGGCGTCGGCGGCTCCCCCCAGGTGGCGCTCTTCGGGGAGCCCGCGGCCGGCCGGATCACCGGCCGGCTGACCGCCGTCACCGGCGCGACCCCCGCCCACACTGCGACGGTGTACTCCGCGCCCTCGGTGGGCGCGGCCGACGACGGGCAGTGGCATCAGCTGGCGCTGCGGCGCGGGGGCGGGCAGGTCGTGCTCAGCATCGACGGCGTCTCCACGGCCGTGCGCGATGTGCCGGGGTCGGTGAGCCGCACCTCGACCTTCGGGGTGCACCTGGCCCAGCGGCCCGACGCCCGGGCGTTCCTGACCGGCGACCTGGAGGAGGCCCGGGTGTACCGAAGAGTCCTGACGGACGCCGAGTTGACCTCGCTCCGGGTGGGCAACACACCGCCCGCCCGCCACGACACAGTGCTGTGGCTGCCACTGGACCGGGTGGACCGCCGCTGAACTCCCTCACCGGCCGGGCCCGTTCGCCACCTCCAAGACGGCACCGGTGGGCCCGGCCACCGGGCCGGAAGCCTCATCCGCCTCCCGCGCGTACCGCTTCGCGAGGACCGCACAGACCATCAGCTGAAGCTGATGGAAGAGCATCAGCGGCAGCACGGCCAGGCCGGCCTCCGCCCCGAACAGCACGGTGGCCATGGGCAGTCCGGCGGCGAGGCTCTTCTTGGACCCGGCGAAGGTGATCGCGATCCGGTCCTCGCGGTTGAAGCCCGCCCACCGCGCGCCCCGGCCGGTGAGCGTGAGCATCACCGCCAGCAGCACCGCCTCCACCCCCAGCAGGCCGAGCAGCCGCCAGGGCGTGACCTGGTGCCAGATCCCGCGGACCATGCCGGCGCTGAAGGCCGCATAGACCACCAGCAGGATCGACCCCCGGTCGACCCGGCCCAGCACCTTGCGGTGCCGGCCGAGGAAACCGCCGACCCAGGGGCGCAGCAACTGCCCGGCCAGGAAGGGCACCAGCAGCTGGAGCACGATCGACAGCAGCGAGTCGAGCGAGAATCCCCCGCCGCTGCCGCCCAGCAGCAGCGCGGCCAGCAGCGGGGTGAGCACGATGCCCACCAGGCTGGAGAAGGAGCCGGCGCAGATCGCGGCCGCCACATTGCCGCGCGCGATGGAGGTGAAGGCGATCGACGACTGGACGGTGGACGGCACCAGGCACATGAACAGCAGCCCGGTGTGCAGCTGCGGGGTCAGCACCTCGGGGACGAGGCCGCGCGCGGCCAGACCGAGCAACGGGAAGATCATGAACGTACAGGCCAGCACCGTCAGATGCAGTTTCCAGTGGCGCATCCCCTCCATCGCCTCACGGGTGGAGAGCCGGGCGCCGTAGAGGAAGAACAGCAGCCCCACGGCCCCCTTGGTGGCATCGTCCGCGAGAGCCGCGGCCGAACCCCGGACGGGCAGCACCACGGCCAGCAGAACCGTGCCGAGCAGGGCGGCTATATAGGGGTCGAGGGGGAGCTTCGCGAAAACGCGCAGCACATCGGGTCGGCGCATGCCTCCAGCCTCGCCTGGCCCGGGCTCATCGGGAACCCCGTTGAGCACGCTCACTGCTATCGCATATGACGATAAGCTTTTCCCATGTTTGAGCCGGTACAGCTGCGCGCCTTTCTGACCGTCGCCCAGACGCTCAGCTTCACCCAGGCCGCCCGCCGCCTGGGAGTGCGGCAGTCGACCGTCAGCCAGCAGGTGCGCAGGCTGGAGGAGGCGGCCGGACGACAACTGTTCTCCCGCGATACGCACAGCGTGGCGCTGACCGAGGACGGCGAGGCGATGCTCGGCTTCGCCCGCACCATCCTCGAGGCGAACGAACGGGCGGCGATCTGGTTCGCGGGGACCAGGCTGCGCGGGCGGCTGCGGTTCGGCGCGTCCGAGGACTTTGTGCTGACCCGGCTGCCGGAGGTCCTTGAGGGCTTCCGGCGCGACCACCCGGAGGTGGATCTGGAGCTGACCGTCGATCTCTCCGACACCCTCCATGAGCAGCTCACGGCCGGACGGTTCGACCTCGTCCTGGCCAAGCGCCACCCGGACGAGCCGCACGGCCGGCTCGTCTGGCGCGACCGGCTGGTGTGGATCGGCAGCGAGCGGCTGCGCCTGGACCCCGGACGGCCGGTGCCCCTGGTCGTCTTCCCGCCGCCCGCGGTGACCCGGGCCCGTGCCCTGGAGGTGCTGGAACGGCATGGCCGCCCCTGGCGGGTGACCTGCACCAGCCACAGCCTGAGCGGCCTGGTGGCGGCGGCTCGCGCCGGGCTGGGCGTGATGGCCCACACCCGCGGCATGATCCCGCCGGGCCTCGAGCGGATTCCGGCCCGGTACGGGCTGCCGGAACTCGGCGCCATCGATGTGGTGCTGCTGCACGGCGCCACCCGGGACAGCGCGGCGCGGGGCAGCGCCGAGGCGCTCGCCCAGGCCATCCTGGCGTCCGGCGACCGGTTGCAGGCCACCGGACGCCCCTGAAGCGCAGATTCCGTGCAGATCCGGTCACAGGCGGTCGACCACCTCACCGGAAAAGGGTTCGCCCCGGCACCGGACCGGGTACGGTCACGGGCGCCGTGCGGAACATCGCGAGGAGCGAGGATTGCGCGATCTCAACATCCCACCCCTGGTGTCGAAGCCCCGCACCGGAGGCCTGGCCGACATCGTGTTCCAGCACGCCGCCGAGGACCCGGACCGGATCGCGCTCGGCCGCAAGGTCGCCGGGCAGTGGCAGGACGTGACCGCGGGCGCGTTCCGCGATGAGGTCCTGGCCCTGGCCAAGGGACTGCTCGCCCAAGGGGTCGGGGCGGGCCACCGGGTCGCCCTGATGTCCCGCACCCGCTATGAGTGGACGCTCTTCGACTTCGCGCTGTGGTGCCTGGGCGCCCAGTCCGTACCGCTCTACCCCAGCTCCTCCCCGGAGCAGGTCTTCTGGACGCTGCGCGAAGCCGAGGTCTTCGCCTGCGTCGTCGAGCACGAGGACCATGCGATGACCATCGGCTCGGTCGTCGACCGGCTGCCGCACCTGGCCCGCCTGTGGCAGCTGGACGCGGGCGCGGTGGAGGAGCTGAACGCCGCCGGGGCACAGATCCCGGACGACCTGGTGCACCGGCACCGCAGGGCCGTCCGGCCCGACTCACCGGCCACCGTCATCTACACCCCGGGCACCACGGGCCGCCCCAAGGGCTGTGTCCTCACCCACGCCAACTTCATGACCTCGACGGACAACATCGTCCAGCGTTTCGCACCGGTCTTCCGCTCCCGCCCGGGCCAGGAGGCCTCCACCCTGCTGTTCCTGCCGCTGGCCCACATCCTGGGACGGATGATCCAGGTCGCGGCGGTGCGCGGCCGGGTCAAGCTCGGCCACCGGCCGCGGCTGTCGGGCAGCGCCCTGCTGTCCGATCTGCAGGCGTTCCGGCCCACGTTCGTCTGCACGGTCCCCTACCTCTTCGAGAAGATCTTCGCCGCCACCCGGCGCAACGCCGAGCGGGCCGACAAGGGCCGCCCGTTCGACCGGGCCGTCGAGGTGGCGGTGCGCTATGCACAGGCACAGGAGGACCAGGCCTTCGGCACCGGCCCCGGGCCCGGCGCCGCGCTGCGCCTGCAGCGCCAGATCTTCGACAAGGTCGTCTACACCCGGATCCGGGAGGCCCTCGGCGGCCGGCTGCGCTATGCGCTCTCCGGCGGCTCGGTGCTGGACCGGCGTCTGGCCCTGTTCTACGCGGGCGCGGGCATCACCCTCATCGAGGGGTACGGGCTGACCGAGAGCACCGCGGCCGCGACCGCCAACCCGCCCGAGCGGCCCCGCTTCGGCACCGTCGGCCCGCCGGTGCCCGGCACCAGCGTGCACATCGCCGAGGACGGCGAGGTCTGGCTGCGCGGCGACCAGGTGTTCGCCGGCTACCTGGACGCCCGGGCCACCGACCCGGTGCCGGGGCACGGCTGGCTGGCCACCGGCGACCTGGGCGCCCTGGACGCGGACGGCTATCTGACCATCGCCGGGCGGAAGACGGAGACCCTGGTGACCTCCGCCGGCACCAGCGTGCTGCCGACGGCGCTGGAGGACCGGGTGCGGGCGCACCCGCTCGTCGACCGCTGTGTGGTCGTCGGCAACGGCCGCCCGCACCTCGCCGCGCTGGTCACCCTGGACCGTGCGGCGGTCGAGCACTGGCTGGCCATGCGGGGCAAGCCCGCGATGAGAGCGGGCCGGCTGGTCCACGACCCGGATCTGGAGGCCGAGATACGGCACGCGGTGGTGGCCGCCAACGCGCTGGCCCCACGGGCCGAGTCGATCCGCACCTTCCGCATCCTCGCCGGACGGTTCACCGAGGCACAGGGCCTGCTCACACCGACCATGAAGCTCAAGCGCAAGGCGGTGGAGAAGGCGTACGCCGCCGAGGTCGAGGCGCTGTACCAGAAGACCGTGGGCTGACGGACGCGGCGGGAATGCGCCGCGCGCCCGGGTTGTTGTGGCTACGAACAAGTTTCCGAGCGACCTAAGGATCGATTGCTGGTGAGCAAGGCCCCTTCCATCACCCTCAACAACGGCGTGCGGATGCCACAGCTCGGCTATGGCGTCTGGCAGGTTCCCGACGACGAGGCGACCGCGGCCGTCGCGGCCGCCCTCGAGGCCGGTTACCGCAGCATCGACACGGCCGCGATCTACGAGAACGAGGTAGGCACCGGCAAGGCCATCGCCGCATCCGGTATCGCCCGTGACGAACTGTTCGTCACCACCAAGCTGTGGAACAGCGCCTCGGAGACCTGGACGCGGGAGAACGTCCTGCGCGAGTTCGACGCCTCGCTGGAGCGGCTCGGCCTGGAGTATGTCGACCTCTATCTGCTGCACTGGCCGCGCGCCATGCGCGACGACTACCTGACGATCCTGCGCACCTTCGCGGAGATCGCCAAGAACGGCCGCGCCAAGGCGATCGGTGTCTCCAACTTCCAGCCCGCGCACCTGGAGCGGCTCATCGCCGAGACCTCGATCGTCCCCGCCGTCAACCAGATCGAGCTGCACCCCTACCTCCAGCAGTCCGAGCTCCGCGCCCTGCACGCCGAGCACGGCATCGCCACCGAGGCATGGTCCCCGCTCGGCCAGGGCAAGGACCTCCTCGACAACCCGGTCGTCACCCGCATCGCCGCCAAGCACGGCAGGACCGCGGCGCAGGTCGTCCTGCGCTGGCACCTCCGGCTGGGCACGGTGGCCATCCCCAAGTCCGTGACCCCCTCGCGCATCCGCGAGAACTTCGACGTCTTCGGCTTCGAGCTGGACGACGAGGACCTCGCGGCGATCGCCGCCCTCGACAACGGCACCCGGCTGGGCCCGGACCCCGACACGTTCGACATGTTCTGATCCACCGCCGGGCCGCCGGGCCGGCCCCGCCCGTGTACCGCGGGGTAGTACACGGGCGGGGTTCCGTGCTGCCCGGGGCGGGCCGGTCAGCGGGCCCCGTGTGCCGCGGCCACCGCCTCGATCCTGCGGGCGAGTTGGACATCCAGGCCGGTGACCTTGCCGCCCACGCTGTGCGTGTTCACCTCGATGAACACCGTGTTGTAGCCGAGGGTCAGATCGGAGTGGTGACCCAGCTCCTCCTGGATCTGCGCGATGTGCACCACCATCGCCACCGCCGGGAAATGCCCGTCGAAGGAGTACCGGCGGCTGATCCGCTCGCCGTCCGTGGTCCAGCCGGGCAGCTCCTGGAGGCGTTCCTCGATGTCCTTCTGCGAAAGCGGTTCGACGGTCATGACGCATCCCCTTCATCGCGGGTACCGGTGAGGCAAGCGTGCCACGTGGCCGCGAACCTTTCGCGTCAAGTAAGCGGCCCATCGGACGCCCCCTGGGGTTACGGTCGGGGCATGACCACTGCCGCAATCGCCCCAGGGGTGGGCCCGATGCTGCGCGAATGGCGGGACCGACGGCGGATGAGCCAACTGGAACTCGCCCTGCGCGCCGACTCCTCCGCCCGGCACATCAGCTTCGTCGAAACGGGCCGCTCCCGGCCGAGCCAGGACCTGCTGCTGCGTCTGGCGGACCACCTCGAGGTGCCGGTACGGGAGCGGAACGCCCTGCTCATCGCGGCCGGTTATGCCCCGCACTACCCGGAACGACCGCTGAACGACCCCGCGATGCGGGAGCTGCGCGAGAGCCTGGAGCAACTGCTGCATGCCTATGAGCCGTTCCCGGCACTGGTCGTCGACGGCACCTATCAGGTGGTGGCGGCCAACCGCGGCATCGCCATGCTGCTGGAGGGCATCGCCGAAGACCTGCTCACGCCCCCGCTGAACGCCATGCGCCTGACCCTGCACCCGCGCGGCATGGCGCCCCGCATCCGCAACTACGGTGAGTGGCGCGGCCATCTGCTGCACCAGATGGAACGACAGCTCGCGGTCTTCCGGTCGGCCCCGCTGCGCGCCGTGTACGAGGAGGTCAGCGCATATCCGCCACCGGACCCTTGTGGCGAGGAACTCGCCGCGGCGGGCGGCGGAACAGTCCCGTTCGCCCTGCCGATGGTGATCGAGCACGACGGCCGGACGCTGTCCTTTGTCTCGACCATCGCCACCTTCAACACCCCCATGGACGTGACCGTCTCCGAGCTGGCGCTGGAGACCTTCCTCCCCGCCGACCCGGAGACGGCCGCGTACCTTCAGGAGCGCCGCGCCCTCATGCGGTAGGCACTCGGTCCAGGAAGCCGAGGACGGCGCGGATCCGGCCGTCCTCGGCCAGGGTGATCACATCGGACCCGGCGACGGGCGCGGAACCGTCGGCCGAGGAGACCAGTTCCCAGGAGAAGCGCGCGGTGTTGTGGTGTCCGTCCACGGCCCCGGTCCGCCGGAACTCAAAGCCGGGGAACTGCTGTTGGGCGCCCGCTATCACGGCGGCGAGCGACTTGTGCCCGCTGACCTCGGCGAGCGGGTCGGTGTAGGAGCCGTCCTCGGTCCACGCCGCGGCGACGGCCTTGGCGCGGGCCGCGGGGTCCCCGGCGTTCCATGCCTCGAAGTAGCGGGCGACGGCGGTCTCGTACTGCGACATGACAAACTCTCTTCCCTGGCTGCGGACTTGGCGCCTCCGGGCCCGAGTGCGCGGGTCCGAAGGCGTGCCCCCATCCTGTCGGGACCGGCCATGGAGAGCGATTACCGCCGAGGTAATGAGCTAACGCGCGACCCCCGCGTCCCGCGCGCACAGTGCGGCCTGCACCCGGTTGCCCACCTCCAACGCGGCCAGGATCCGGCTGACATGAGCCTTGACGGTGCTCTCCCGCATCCCCAGCCGCGCCGCGATCTCGGCATTGGACGCCCCCGCCCCCAGCAGCGCCAGCACCTCGGTCTCCCGGGGGGTCAGCCGCGCGATCCTGGCGCGGGCCGCCCGGCTGTCCGTCCGGGCGGTGTCGTGGTAGCGGTCGATGACCCGGCGGGCGGCCGCGGGGTGCAGCATCGCCTGCCCGGCCGCGACCACCTCCACCGCCCGGATGATCTCGTCGGGATCGGTGTCCTTGAGCAGAAACCCGGAGGCCCCCGCCGCGAGCGCGTCATACACATACTGGTCCAGGTCGAACGTGGTCAGCACCACCACCTGCGGCGGATCCGGCAGCGCCCGCAGCCGGGCGGTGGCCTCGATGCCGTCCATGCGGGGCATGCGCACATCCATCAGCACCACATCGATCCGCTGGGACCCCGCCCGGTCGAGGGCCTCCACACCGTCCGCCCCCTGGGCGACCACGGCGATGCCCGGGGCGTCGTCGAGGATGTCGGCGAGCGCCAACCGGACCAGCCGGTCGTCGTCCACGATCATGGTTCGGATCATGCCGCTCCCGGGGCTCGCGAGGGGTGGTGACCGTCGAGCGGGATACTGGCGACCACCCGCCAGCCCCCGTTCCCCGCCGGTCCGTACTCCAGCCGGCCGCCCAGTGCCCTGACGCGCTCGGCCAGCCCGATCAGACCGTACCCGCCGCCGGTCACGGCGGCCTCGGACGGGGTCCCGGCGACATTGCGGACCTCCACCGTCGAGCACGGCGGGCCATAGCCGACCGTGACCCGCACCGGTGCGCCGGCGGCGTGCTTGCGGGCGTTGGTGAGCGCCTCCTGCACCAGGCGGTGAACGGCGAGCCGGTGGCTGACGGGCAGCGCCTCGCTCTCCCCCGCGATGTCCGCCGTGATCTCCTGCCCGGCCGCCCGTGCCTCGGCCAGCAGCTCCGGCAGATCCCGCAGCCCCGGCACCCGCGGCCGGCTCTCCTCGGCATCCCGCAGCACCCCGAGGACGTCCCGCAGATCGTGCAGCGCCTCGGTGGAGGTGGTGCGCAGCAGCGCGAGCCGTTCCATGACCGGCTCGGGGAGCCCGGCCGCCCGGCGCTGCAGCGCGGCGCTGTGCAGGGCCAGCACGGTCAGCCGGTGGGCCAGCACATCGTGCATCTCGGCCGCGATCCGGGCGCGTTCACCGAGTCTGGCCTTCTCGGCGCGCAGCTCGCGCTCCACCCTCAGCTGCTCGACCTGCTCGGCGAGCGTGGCCACCAGCCGCTTGCGGCCGCCCGCCCACAGCCCGAGGGCCAGTACCAGACAGAGCGGCGTGAGCGGGCCGTAGGAATGCAGCAGCCATAGGTTCTGCTGGGGGTCGGCGAACCAGTTGCCGGCCATGGCCGCGGCCGCGCACAGCACCCCGGCGGCGATCCGGCCCCGGTAGGCGAAGTGGAAGAGCATCACCAGCAGCGGCAGCACGATCCCCAGCACCGCCGCCACGCCGACCGCGACCAGCGCCACCAACACCGGCTGCCGCCGCCGCGCGGCCAGCGCCAGGCCGGCGGCCAGGGCCAGGCCGACGGCCGGGCTCAGCCAGTGGCCGCCCGCCCGCATATACGCCTCCTGTGCCGCGGACGCTCCGATCAGGCACAGCAGCAGGACCTCGGCCCACCAGGGCCACGTCCGTTCCGCCGTCTTCACCACCTGGCCAGGGTAGGCGGCGGACCCGGGCCGTCCATCGGCCCTTTGATCATGGCCGCCCCCTACTTTCGTCGGGGGCCGCCGTCGCAGCGCGGCCGATGGCCCGGCCCGCGCCGGTCTCCAGCATCGTGACCATGACTGCGACACCCACCCTCGCCTTCCTCCGCGAGGTCACCCGAACCTTCCACACCACCGGTGCCATCGCACCCAGCGGCCACAGCCTCGCCTGCCGTCTCGCCGAACCGCTGCGCGCCGCGCGGAGCGGGCCGTTGTCGGTACTGGAGGTCGGCGCCGGCACCGGGACGGTCACCCGGGTGCTGGCCCGGCTCATCGGCCCGTCCGACCGGCTGGATGTGGTGGAGATCAATCCGCGGTTCGTAGGGGTGCTGACCGGGCTGCTGCGCACCGATCCGGCGCTGGCCGCGGTGGCGGAGCAGGTGCGGATCCTGCCCGAGTCGGTCACCGAGCTGGAGCTGGGCGAGGGTCGCTATGACGTGATCGTCTCCTGCCTGCCGTTCACCAACTTCGCGCCCGAAACGGTGCGTTCGATCCTGGCCCAGTACCGGCGGGCGCTGGTCCCCGGCGGCCGGCTGACCTGGTTCGGCTATCTCGGCACCCGGCCCCTGCGGTCCCTCTTCGGCAGCCGTGCGGAGGCGGCCCGGCACCGCGCGGTGGCCGCCGAGCTGGCGGCCTTCGAGGGCGCACACCACAGCGAGCGGCGCGTCGTCTGGGACAACGTGCCGCCCGCGCGGGTCTTCAGGCTGCGGCCGGTCAGCCCTTGACGGTCTCGACGAGCTTCACCGGCTGGACGGCGACCGGGGCGGGTTGCTCTCCCGCCGACTGCTGCCCCGCCGGACGGCGGGCCGCCATCCACGCATAGACGATCACTCCGACGAACAGGAAGAGCACGCCCTGGTAGACCGCCTCGTACCCGGCGCCCGCCACCAGCCAGAAGGAGAAGGCGAACGCACCGAGCGCGAGCACCATGTCCCGGGTCAGGCGGCCGGGGCGGACCTTCTCGCGCCGGCCCGTCAGCAGGAAGTACACCTGCGCCGCGGCGGCCAGCAGATAGGGGACCGTCGCGGAGAAGGTGGTCACCAGGACGAGGATCTCGAAGACCCCGCCCGCACCCGAGGTGTAGTTGATCACCGTCAGCAGCGAGGCGAACACCGCCGCCGCCAGCACGCCCACGGTGGGCACCCCGCGCCGCTTCCGGCCGAACGCGGCCGGGAACAGCCCGTCCTTGGCCGCCGCGTACGGCGCCTGCGCGCTCATCAGCGTCCACCCGTTGAGCGCACCGACGATGGAGATCACCGCGGCGGCCGCGATCAGCGTGCCGCCCCACTGGCCGCCGAACATCGCGTTCACCGCGTCCGAGAACGGGGCGGTGGACCTGGCCAGCTTGTCGTGCGGCACCGTGCCGAAGACGGAGACCGTACCGAGCAGGTACACCAGCGCCGCACCGATGGTGCCCAGCACGCTCGCCCGGCCCACATTGCGCTTGGGGTTGCGCACCTCGCCCGCGCTCATCGCCGCCGACTCCACGCCGACATAGCTGTAGAGCAGGATCGCCGCCGACGCGGTCAGCCCGCCGGTCCAGCTTCCGCCGCCCGCGCTGAAGTGCCCGAGGTTCTTGGGGTCGAAGTAGAAGATCCCGACCACGGCGACAAACAGCAGCGGGACGAACTTCAGCACCGTGGAGATCAGTTGCACCGCACCCACCCAGCGGGTGCCGGCCAGGTTCGCCAGCGCCGGGAGCCAGAGCATGGCCAGCGCGATGACCAGGTCCGCGCCCTTGGAGTGGCTGCCACCGGTCAGTACATGGAAGTAGCCGACCCCGGCGACGGCGAGCGCCGCATTGCTGACCCAGGTCATGGTCCAGTACGACCAGGCCGACAGGAACCCGGCGAAGTCACCGAAGGCCTCGCGTGCATAGACATACGGCCCGCCGGTGCGCGGATGCCGCTCGGCGAGCTTCCCGAAGACGAGCGCGAGCGCGATGGCCCCGATGGTCAGTACGCCGAAGGCCAGCAGGCTGACGGTGCCGTACGGAGCGACGGAGGCGGGCAGCAGAAAGATGCCGCCTCCGATGATGTTCCCCATGACCAGCGCGATCGCGGTGGGGAGGCCGAAGCGGCGCAGGGGTGTGCCGTCGGTGTCGTGCATGGGCTGGTGTGCCTCTCATCCTGCGGGCAGGTCGCAGATCTATGCGACTGAGCACATGGTGAGCGGTAAGGGGCGCCAGGCAAAATCGCGCTCTTTTGTCCCGTGGAGTGGGGTCCGGCACCGCAAAACCTGCCGTGATCTCGGCGGTGGGCCGTGATTCGTCCACTACCGGACGATCAAGCGGAACATCAGACTCCGGCCTCGTCGGGTGATCGGTCCGCGGCCGGCTTCGTCTTCCGCCGGCCGCCGGAGAGCAGCTTCACCCCGGGCTTCTCCACCAGCTCGTGCAGCAGCACCGCGCCCAGCAGGGACAACCCCAGGATCACCGCCGCGTGCAGGGTCAGCGGCAGGGTGAGGTGGTGCTTCTTGAGGAAGTGATTGCCACTGAAGATGACCAGTTCATGCACGAGGTAGAAGGCGAAGGAGACCTCGCCGAGGTACACGATGTACCGGTTTCTGAAGGGGGACGGTTCCCCGTGGACGTCGGCGCGGGCGGCCGCGGCGATGGTGAGGGTGTAGGGAATGACCGTGACCGCGGTCCAGTGGAACTCATAGGGCAGGAGATGCACCGGCCCGAAGACCACCACGACGGACAGGGCGAGGCTGGCGACCAGGCCCGGACCGCGCCAGGCACCGCTCTTCACCAGCAGCGCGAGGGCGATGCCGATCACAAACTCGACCAGCCGCACCGGCGGCAGCATATAGAGGAAGTACTTCGGGTCCCACCCGGTCGCGTGCTGGATCCGCGCCGTGAGCAGCGGGAGCAGAAGGACGAACAGATTGCCGACGATCACCGTCGCCCACAGCCCCCGTCCCGAGAACCGCCGGATCAGGCGGATCACCAGGGGAAAGGTGAAGTAGAAGAAGAACTCACAACTCAGCGACCAGGAGACGCCGTTGTATCCGAACCACCAGTCGTTGCGGTTGGGGATCCAGGACTGGACCAGGCCGAGGTTTCCCGCCGCGATGCGGGGGTCGAGGGTCCGGCCCATCCAGATGAGCATCAGCACCGCGGCGAAGAAGGTCACCAGGTGGCTCGGGTAGATGCGGGCGAAGCGCCGCCGCCAGAATCCGGTCGCCTTGTCCCGGGGCCGCGCCGACCAGGCGAGGACAAATCCGGAGAGGATGAAGAAGAAGGAAACCGCCGAGGGGCCGTCGTACACGATCTGCTTCAGCTTGCTCACATGACCGGCGGTGCCGGACACGGTTTCCTCGTAGCCGAAGTGGTAGCAGAAGACGAGAAGCGCCGCGTACCAACGCAGGCCGGTGAGCGAATCCAGGCGCACCCGCGGGGCGGCGGATGCGCTGGTGGACAGCTTCGGTGGGGCAGGGGATATCAGGCTCAATGTCGGTCATTCCGTGAAAGCGGGGCAGGTCCGCGACGTCTGTAATGCCGCTCAGCGGCGGGCAGCTGCTGGATACAACTTTCCCTTATGCCACGGCAGGGTCAACCTGCGAGAGATAACTCACAGTGCCTCTCGGAGCACGCGGGCATCAGGTGGGCCGAGTTGGCGCTCGCCACCGATTCCCTCCCGCTCCGCTTCCCGGCGAGTCGATGTTGACCATGTTATGCGGCAAAGAGGTCAGCCCCCGCCCTAGGGGGTGTCCAATGGGTCGGTGCGGGAGGTGCCTCCTCCCCTGCCCCTGGGCAGGATCCCCTCATGACCACCACCCTGCGCACCCCACGGCTCACCCTGCGCCGCTGGCGTGCGGACGATCTGGAGCCGATGGCCGCCATCAACGCCGACCCGGAGGTGATGCGCTGGATCGGGGACGGATCCGTGCGGGACCGGCGGCAGACGGCCGCCGGGATCGCGGCCTGGGAGCAGGAGTGGGAGGAGTGGGGCATCGGGCTGTTCGCCGTCGAGGTGCGCGAGCAGCGGCAGTTGGCCGGATTCGTGGGGCTGACCGTGCCCCGTTATCTGCCGGAGATCCTGCCCGCCGTCGAAATAGGGTGGCGGCTCGGCAGGCCGTACTGGGGGCGCGGGCTGGCCACCGAAGGGGCGCGCGCCGCATTGGACTTCGCCCTGCGGGACCGGGGACTGGCGCGAGTGGTCAGTGTGCACACCATCGGGAATGCGGCCTCGGAGCGGATCATGCGCAAGCTGGGGATGCGCCGGGAGCGCGACACCACGCATCCCGCCCTGGGGGTGCCGCTGCGGGTGCACGTACTGGAGTCGCGCCCATGACCGCGGGGACGGTGACTCCCGTCAGGAGCTGACCACTTGCAGTGCCTCCGCGTCCACCGGCGGCAGCACCCGCGAGCCGCCGACCGGCAGATCCCACAGCTCGTCGCGCGGGCGCCCGGTCGCCGCCCAGGCGGTGCGCACCCTGCGCAGCGGTTCCAGCGGTGGCTCGGCGGAGAGCAGGAAGGTCCCCCAGTGCATGGGTGCCATGGCCCGGGCGCCCACCTCCTGGCAGGCGCGTACGGCCTCCTCGGGGTCGGTGTGCACGGTGCCGAGCATCCAGCGCGGGTCATACGCCCCGATGGGCAGCAGGGCCAGATCGATGCCGGGGTAGCGGCTGCCGATCCGTTTGAACCAGTGGCCGTAGCCGGTGTCACCCGCGAAGTAGACGCGCCGGCCGTTGGGGGCGGTGAGCACCCAACCGCCCCACAGCGAGCGGCAGGTGTCGGTGAAGGTGCGCTTGCTCCAGTGATGGGCGGGGACGAAGTCAAAGCGCACCGGCCCGGCCGGCCCGGGCAGTTGGACCGCCTCCCACCAGTCGAGCTCGTTGACCCGGGTGAACCGGCGGCGCCGCGCCCAGCGGGCGAGACCGGCCGGCAGGAAGAGATGGGTGTCCCGGGGCAGGCTTTTGAGGGTGGCCGCGTCGAGATGGTCGTAGTGGTTGTGGCTGATGACGACGGCGTCGATGCGCGGCAGGTCCGCCCAGCGCACCCCGACCGGAGTGACCCGGGGCGGCGTGCCCAGGATTCTGCGGGACCAGACGGGGTCGGTGAGCACCGTGAGGCCGCCGATGCTCAGCACCCAGCTGGCGTGCCCGGCCCAGGTGGCGGCGATGGTGGCCGCGTTGACCACGGGCAACGGCCCGGGCTCGACGGGCAGTTCGGGGAGCTCGCGCAGCGAGGCGGCGCTGGGGCGCAGCCGGCCCTCGCGGGCCAGCCGGGCCAGGGCGCGCACGCCGGGCAGCGGGGCGGTGAGGCGGTCGGCGAACGACCGTGGCCAGATGCGGATTTCGCCGAGGGGGCGGGGTTCCGCGAGTGGGCGCTCGGTCTGTTCGGTCATCGAGGGGCTCCATTCGACGAGAACCGCATGAACCGGGTGCCGCCGCGCGCTGGGCGCGAGGGCACGCTCATCGACGGTAGATCAGGTGGTGGCGAGTTCACTGAATGCCGTGCCAAGAGTGGCCAACGCCTGGTCGACTACCGGTGACCGCACCGGGTCGGGGCTGTCCAGGGCTTGTTGGCGCTGGTCGTCGGTGGTGCCCAGGAGCGGCAGCACGGAGAGCCGGACGCGCAGGGCGTCCGGGACCTCGCCGAAGCGGTGGCCGCCGGGGACCGGATGACCCAGTGCCGTGCCGAGCCGGTCCTCCAGCTCCACGGAATCGCCGATGCCCCGGGCGGCGAGCTCGGTGCGCAGCTCATCGAGGTCGGCGTAGAGGTGCGGTCCGGTCTGGGGCGGCAGGCTGAGCACCCCGGCGGGGGCGAGCCGTTCCCGGACGGCCGCGGCCAGGGTGCCGTAGAGCCGGGCGGCCGCGGCGGTACGGGCGCGTACCGGCTCGGGTTCGGTCAGCGCGTAGTGGGCGGTGGCGGCCACCGGCGGCGGCAGCTCCGCCCGCAGGGCGGTGAGCACCGAGGCGGCGCGGGCGCGCAGCGGGAGCCCGGCGGGGAACAGGGCGATGGCGACGGGCCAGGCGGCGGGGGTGAGGACGCCCGAGAGGTCGGTGAGGACCACGACCCGGTCGCGGTACATATCCGCCGGGCCCACGAACACGGTGGCGTGCGGGTCGTACCGGACGTCCCGCCAGGTCTCGTCGCTGACGATGACCAGTCCCTCGGCGGCCGCCGCCTCGCAGACCTCGTGCAGGATCTCCGGCGGGGCCACGGTCCCGGTGGTGTCGTCGGCGACGGACAGCACCAGGAAGCGCGGTCTGCCGCCCTCGGCCCGGATTCTGCGGACGGTCTCCAGCAGCGCGAACGGGTCGGGCACGCCACCGCACTCCGCCGGTACCGGCAGGTGGTAGGCCAGCCGGCCCGCGAGCCGGGCGAGCGGCGCGTACCAGGTGGCACAGGGTCTGGTCAGCAGGACCTCGCCGCCCGCCGAGGCGAACAGGGCCAGCAGCAGCGGCTGGGCCCCCGGGGCCGCGAGCACCTCCGCGGGGTCGCCGGGCAGCCCGCGGCGCGCCCAGTAGCCGCAGGCTGCGGCGCGCAGCTCCGGGCCGCCGCCGACCGGTTCGGGCGCGGTGCGGGTGGCCGACCGGGCCAGCTGTGCGGCGAGCTCCGGCAGTACGGGCAGTCCGCGCTCGGGGGCCGGGAAGGCCGGGGGTGCCGGGGAGCGGAGTCGATGTTGCCCCATCCGTCCGTACCTCCGTACCGCGCCCGGTTTTCCGCCACCTTCGCAGACCACGGGGGTACGCGCCGGGCCGACACGGGCGTGCGGGTGACGGCCGGTCTTGCATCGCAAGACGTACCTCTCGCATCTTGAGATTGACGCGTACGGTGAACGGGACGAACGCTCCCGTTCCTCAAGGAGGGGACCACCATGCCCGAAGCTGCCAAGGAGCCGAAAGGGCGCCCCGGCGAGGTCGTCTACGTCCATGGCCATCATGAGTCCGTACTGCGCGCGCACAGCTGGCGCACGGCCGCCAACTCCGCCGCCTATCTGCTGCCCGAGCTGCGGCCGCACCACCGGATCCTGGACATCGGCTGCGGTCCGGGCACCATCACCGCCGACCTGGCCGCGCTCGTCCCGCAGGGCCGGGTGACCGGCCTGGACCCGGCCGGCGACGCTGTGCAGCGGGCCCGTGCGGTGGCCCGTGAACGTGGCCTGGACAACGCCGACTTCACCCTCGGCGACGCCCAGGCCCTCGACTTCCCCGACGGCTCGTTCGACGTGGTGCACGCCCATCAAGTGCTCCAGCACCTCGGCGACCCGGTGGCGGCGCTGCGCGAGATGCGCCGGGTGTGCCGGCCGGGCGGGATCGTGGCGGTGCGGGACGGCGATTACGCGGCCATGACCTGGTATCCGCTCGTCCCCGGCCTGGACGAGTGGCACCGGCTGTACTCGAGGGTCGCCCGCGCGGGTGGTGGTGAACCGGACGCCGGGCGCCGTCTGCTGTCCTGGGCCCGGCGGGCCGGGCTCACCGATGTCACCGCCACGGCGAGCACCTGGTGCTTCGCCACCCCGGAGGACCGCGCCTGGTGGAGTGGTCAGTGGGCGGACCGTACGCTCTCCTCCGCCTACGCCCGCCACGCACTGGACGGCGGGTACGCGGCCCGGCCCGATCTGGAGCGGATAGCGGCCGCCTGGCGCGAGTGGGGCCGGCAGGACGACGCCTGGTTCATCGTCCCCGCCGGTGAACTGCTGTGCCGCGTTTGAACGCACCCTCCCCCGGCTCCCGTCGGGCCAACTAGCCTGGTTTCCATGAACATTCTGGGGACTTCGCTACGGGTGTGCGTCGGTGATCTGGAATCCGCGATCGCGGTCTACGAACGGCTGACCGGGACCGAGGCACTGCGGTTCAGGCGCGGCGGTGTCTCGGTCGCGGCGGTCGGCTGCTTCTTCCTGATGAGCGGCCCGGAGGCGGAGCTGTCCATCCTGCGGAAGATCACCGCCACGATCGCGGTAACGGATGTCGACGAGGCCCTGGCGGACCTGCATGCGGTGGGCGCGGACATCATCGCGGGCCCGGTCCCCACCCCCATCGGCCGAAACCTGGTAGCCCGCCACCCCGACGGCTCGGTCTTTGAATACGTCGACCGCAAACAAGGGTGACGGGGTAGCCCCGGGCGCGCCATTCAGCCCGTCCGGCGTTTGAGGACACGCGGCGAAGCCGCGTTCGGGGTTTGGGGGCGCAGCCCCAAGAAACGGTGAAAGGGCGGGGCAGGGGCAAAACCCCCTACCCCCACACCGCCGCATCCCCACCCCAACGCCCCGGCACCCGCACCCAGCCACCCGGCCCGCCCTCATACGCCACCGGCGACACCGCATACCGCAACGTGCCAAACGGCCCCTCCGCCTCGGCAAGATACGCCCCGGCTTCATACGACGCACCCGACTCCCCCTCAACACCCTCATCACCCTCCACACCCCGCATCAGCCAAGCCGCCGTCCGGGCCAGCGCAAGCCGCGCCAGATACGTCCCACCCGCAGCCCGCTGCTCGGTGACCGCCCGCAGCACCGCGGCCGCCAGCAGATACCCGGTGCCGTGGTCCAGCGCCTGCGCGGGCAGCACACCGGGGCTCCCGTCAGAACCCGCCTCCAGCACTGCAACGCCGGTGGCCACCTGCACCAGGCTGTCAAAGCCGCGCCGCTCACCCCAGGGACCGTACGAACCCCACGCGCTCAACTGCCCGATCACCAGGCCCGGTCGGCGCTCGGCCAGCACCTCCGGGGCCAGGCCATACCGTTCCAGCGCTCCGGGCCGGTACCCGGTCACCAGCACATCCGCCGCGCCCAGCAGCTCCTCGAACGTCGCCCGGTCGGCCCGGCGGCCGAGGTCGAGAAGAGTCGAACGCTTACCGAACCCCGTGTCATTGTGCGCGTCCTGGCTCTCCGGCAGCCCCGGCGAGTCCACCCGCAGCACATCCGCCCCCAGCAGGCCGAGCGTACGGGTCGCCACCGGCCCGGCGATCACCCGCGTGAGGTCGAGCACGCGCAACCCCTCGGCGGGCAGCTCGCCCCCGTTCAACTCCCGTACCGGACCGTCCGCGAACCGCTCCAGGCTCAGCAACGGCCGCTGCGCGACGGCCATCCCCTGCGGATGCGCGGCCCACTCACCGGGCGTACGCGCGGCGACGGCGAGCCCACCGGCCCCGTACACCGTCTCCTCCGCCTCCACGGCCGCCCGCTCGCCCAGCACGGCGGCGACCCGGGCGACCAGGGCCTCGTCATCGGCGGAGTCCGCAATCCCCAGCGCCTCCAGCAGCCGGGCCCGGTGATGCGGATAGTTCGCATGCGTCCGCACCCAGCCATCGCTCGTGCGCCAGAACCGCGACAGCGGGGCGAAGGAGTCCAGCGCCCGGCCGTCCACCCGCAGCCGGCGCTCGCTGAGAAACGCGGTCCCCACCGCCCCGTCGTCCACCCGCACCGTCGGCAGCGGGCCCAGGCCATGCCGGGCGGCCCGCAACTCGGCGGCGGCCAGTCCGCAGACCGCGACCGTCGCCCGGGCCAGCTCCCTTACCGGCAGCCGCGCGGGCAGCACCCCGCCCGGACCCCCGTATTCGATTCCGGCGGTGAGCCCGGGGTCACCGCCCAGCGTCGCCCAGGCATGGTCAACATGTTTGATCGATCGCTTAATCATGCGCGCAGTGTGGCACTGAGTGCCACTCGTTGAGAAGAGAGTAGCCGGGTCCGTTCCAGCACCGGCCCCGCGACCAGTGCCTGCACCAGGTTCGCCGGGGCACTCGCCCAACCGTTGAGCAACCGCTCATCGGAGAGCAGCACTTGAACGATCTGGCTGCTGTACCGCTCCACGGACTCCTTGCGGAACCCCAGCAGCGGCCAGCCCCACACCGACGCCAGATACACCCCTTCCTGAACCGAATAAGGATCGCCGGGGCGCATACACTCGACTATCGGCTCAACAGCCGTGCGATTGGCGGCGCTTCCGCCCATCAGGTCGATGACCACCGAACCGGGGCGCAGCACGGACTTCAGGTCCTCATTGGTGATGATGTAGTCGTTGCCGCGATACCGGGGGCCCTGTTCCACGCCATTGATGATGAGATCGCTGGATCTCAGATAGCTGCGGACATACGGCCTGCGGGTGGCCCGCTTCGTCAGTATGTCCACCCGGGAAATCCCATGCCGCATGCATTCGTCCAGTGCGCCGAAGGCCACATTGCCATATCCCAGGATGCTGACTCCCAAGTCGTCGACCGTGCGCACGGTCGGCGATTTGCGCAGCGCCAGCTCAATGCCGAACAGGGCTCCGGCCCGGCCCGTTTCATGGAGCGACTGAATCTTGCGTCTGCCCCGCATCCCCAGGGGATACCTCGCCCGGTACTCGCCCATCGCCGAGGGGGCGATACCGGCGGTGATCTCGTCAAAGGGATAGTGCCCCACCGGGCACCCCTGGTGCGCCAGCCCGACGGACACCGGCAGCTCATAACCCGGCAGCCCCGACTGCGACATGTGCAGGGTCCGCGGCCGCCGCCGCGCGACATACTGCAGCGCACCGAACACCTCCGGGGTGAACCCACGGAATGCGACGTCGAGTTCGGTGGCGGAGGCCGTGCCATTGGGCACGGTCGCCAGAATCTGCCGCATCGCCAACTGGCTGCACACATAGGCGTCCGTGAGCACCTCGGGCTGCTCGACGATCAGCTCCATGGCAATGAGATTGACACCCCGCGCATTGGCCACCTCGGCCCGCTTCGGGACGGACTGCACATGAGCCATGCACAGCATGGTGGAGCCGGGATCCATGTGTGAAAGGTCCTCATGCGCGGGCCCCTTGAGCTTGATCACGAGATCGTTGCCCGGATAAATGTCCTTCCGCGACCCGATCGATGCGCCGACCTCGCGGTAGGCGGCATCGGGAAACCCCAGCGCCCGCCCCGCATTGGCCTCGACCTGGACCGAACACCCATGCCTGACCAGCGCCTCCACCCCTGCCGGGGTCAACGCAACCCTGGTATCCGCACCCTCGGGATCCTCCGGCGATTCATGCTCCGCCGCGATCCCGATGCGCCGAAGCGGCCCCATCCCTGCAGTCATTTCGAGGCCCCTTCCGTGAGATTACTCCACCGAAAGTGACCGACGCCTTTGCGTAGGTTTGGCCATGATGACAGCGACTGCAGGTTCTCGCCTGTTGGTCCTTGCGAACTCGCCGTCCAAGCGGTTGGAACGTAGGATTACGGGGGTTGGTTACGGGTGGCGCAGGGTGCCATCCTGGACGGCGGCTATGAACTCGGTCCAGGAGGAGGCCGGGACGAACAGTCTCGGGCCGTGGGGGTGCTTGCTGTCGCGGACGGGGATTGTGTTGGGTATGTTGTCGGCGACTTCCAGGCAGTCCGAGTTGCTGGTGTTTGTGCTGTAACTGGACTTACGCCAAATCATGAATAGAGCTCCTTCAATGCCGATTTGATCAGGAGCGATGATTCGTCGGGCGGCAGCGCTTTCGCCACAATCAACGCATAGGCCTCCCTCGCCAATGCCACATCCTTCGGGTCTGCCAGCAACGTCCCGCCCAGGAAGGAATCCACGTGCGCCACATCCGCACCCTCGTCGAAGGACAGCAAACCAAATGGGGTAATAACTCCGTGAAAAGTTTTCTCTCCGTCCCGAACGATCTGCACAACGTGCGGTGCAGTGCCCGCCAGCTCCAGAAGCCTTTCCAGCTGCCCTTTCATCACAGCTGGTCCACCGAACGCACGCCGGAGAACTGACTCCTCCAGAACGATCCACAACTGGGGTGGATTCTCACGCGTCAGGATGTGCTGACGCGCCATCCGAGCCGTGACCAGGTCCTCCTGGTTTCGCTCACGGCCCGTGGCCATGACAGCACGTGCATATTCCTCGGTCTGCGCCAACCCTGGGAGCAGAAGGGTGTGGAACCGCCGGATGGCCGTCGCGATCTCTTCCAGCTCCACATACTTGCGGAACGACGGCGGAAACGCGCACTTGAGCACAAACCCAGCCAACCTCGAGAAGCGCCCATGCGCGTGCGGAAAGACGCGATCGCACACTTCCGCGAACTGCGGAGCCGGAACCCGCTCGCCAGTCTCGATCTTGGCCACCAATGAGTAACTGCAATGCGCCTCCTTCCCCAGCTCTTCCCTCGACATCCCCAACCGCTCCCGCTCCAGCCGCACCTCGTCCCCGAAGTGCTCCAACGGCGACTCAGGACCCTCGGCCTGCACACCCATGCGAACTCCCGACGCTGGCTGGACGCTTACTTGCGTCCAGGCGATCTACCTGGTCAGCGTACGAGCGGAGCGCGACCCTTGAGGCACACACGGTAAACATCGCTCAAGAGGTTGCCCCCACATGCCACCTACCCCCCATACACCCGCCGTAGGCGAACTCGTCTGGGACACGGCCCGCAAGCGCCTCGGTGAGGTCATGGACCACCGCTGGTCCCGCTACCAGTTGCGCCCGCCCGCGGGCGGCACCGAGTGGCACGCGTACCCCGAGGACATCCGCCGCATCCCGTCCAGCGCGGAGCGCACCCGCTGCACCGAGTGCACCCGCATCAAGAGCGCGTACCACGAGGCCAGCGACGCGGGGGATCGCGAAGCAGCCACCGAATGGACCGTGGCCATGGGCCGCCACCAGCGAACGGCGCACCCATGACGGCCGCCGCCACCAACTGCCCACACCCCACCGACTGGTGGACCACCACCCCGGACGGCGCAGCCCTCTGCACCATATGCGGCACCCACCGCTTCCCCGACTACCGTGCGCTCGGCCCCGCCGTCGAGCCGCCCGACGGGGACGCGCCCGTCGATCCCCGGTCCAACCGTTCGCGCCACCAGTCCACGGTCGCCTCAAGCTGTTCCGCGAGCGGCGTGGCGCCGCCACCGAATTCGGTGCAGTATGCGGTGGAATCCATCACAAACGGCCGGTCGAACTGATAGCGAATTTCCTGCAGTTCCCGCAACAGGGGCGAAAAGAGCGATGCCGCGCGCAATACCACCGGCGACAGCCTGCGCACCGCAACCGGCTTCACCCGGGCCTGCGCCGCAAGCCGGTCGGTCATCTCCCGGATGGGCAGCGGGGGTTCCGTCGGGACGTGCCAGGCCCTCCCCCAGGCCTGTTCCCGGCCCGCGACCTCGACCAGTGCCCTGGCCACATCGGGGACATAGCTCCAGCTGTGCGGAGTGTCGGGGTCGCCGAGCACGGAGACCGGCTTGCCGCGCAGCAGTTGCGGCATCACCCGCGCGGCCAGGTGCCCGCCATCGGTCACGCCCGGGCCGAAGAAGTCCGAGGCGCGTACTTCGACCGCCTTGAGCCGGCCCTGCTCATGCAGATCCCGTGCCTGTTCCCAGATCTCGGCCCGCACCCGCCCCTTGGCGCCGGTGGCGGCGAGCGGCAGGTCCTCGGTCAGCTCGCCGGTGACCGGGCCGTAGCCATAGAGGTTGCCCAGCATGACCAGCACCGCACCGGTCGCCATGGCCGCCGCGTTGGCCGATGCGGCCAGTGGTGGCCAGTCGCGTGCCCAGCGGTGGTACGGCGGCGCGGCGCAGTGGTAGATCGCGGTCGCGCCCCGCACGGACTCGGTCAGTCGCTCGGGCACCGCCGCGTCCAGCGCAACATGCTCGATTCCGGGCTCCGCGGGCCGACCCGAGCTGGTGATGACCCGTACCGCACAGCCACGTTCGGCCAGCAGCCGGGCGGTGGCCGCCCCGGCGGGCCCGAAACCGATCACTACATGAAGGCTCATCCCGCGCACCCTAGCGCGACCCATCCGCCACCCCTACGGCGGCTCCTCCTCGGCGAGGCGCTGGGCCAGCGGCTTCAGCTCGGCAGCGATCCTGTTGAGCTGATCGCGGGTGGCGTCCACGCCGATGAGCTCGACGTTCTTGAACCCCTCGGCCCTGAGCTCCTCCCGGATCAGCTGGGCCGTGGTCAGCGGCAGATCCCCCGGGACCACGCCGAACAGCTTGGTCCGGGTCGGTGACAGCCGGACCGGCAGCAGCTCTTCCCCGAAGTAGATCTGCACCAGGGCATCCTGGCCCGGCGACAGCCGTTCGATGTCCCTTCTGAACTGGCCGCCCAGCTCGGCCAGTCGGTACTCCTTCATCAGCTGGTCCACCGTCTTCCGGTAGGGATTCCCCGCGGCCGCGGCCAGCGCTCGTTCATCGCGCAGCTGCTCCTTCACCAGGGCCCTCAGCGTTACCCGTTCCTCCTGGGTCAGTGCGGACGGGCCGCCCGCGGCGCGGCTGAGCCCGCGGGCCGTCTGCCGGAATCCGGCCTTGGCCTCAAAGATCGCCGAGAGGTTGAACACGCCGTTCTCGCGGTAGCCGAGGAGGCCGTCGGTGAGCTGTCGCCCGGACTGGTCGCTGATCAGGTGCCCGGGGATGAACTCCAGTTTCCTCCCGTTTGTCTGCACCCCCAGGGCGAACGCCCTGGGGCGCTCCCTGAGCCAGGGCACGACCCGGTACTCGGTGAGTTCCTCGAGGAGTTGCCCCTTGAGGATGTTGGTTTCGACCCCCTTCTCCAGGACGCGCCGCAAGGACGGCACATCCAGGGAGGTGAGCACCCGGTACCTGCCGGACAGCCGTCCGAGCAGCTGGGCGATGAGGTCGTCAAAGTCCGGCACACCGCCGCCTCCGCCACCACCCCCACCACCACCGCCGCCCAAACGGCCGCCGCCACCGCCACCGCCGGTGATTCTGCCCAGCGCGCCGGGTGTCTTCTCGTCCAGCCGGACCTTCCGCTTCGCACGGATCCCCTCGGCCAGTTCGCCCTCGGCGCGCCTGATGGTCCGCAGGGCGGGGCCATTGGCGGCCATCCGGTCGGCCGCGACGACCGCACGGTTCCAGGCGCGTGCCTCCTGGCCGTACAGGCGCACCAACTTGGCCTCCGTATAGGCGACCCGGCCGACCTTGGTCAGTTTGCCCGCCAGCGGCAGCAGGGCGTCGACGGCCAGCAGCGCGCGGTCCAGGGGGTCGAGCGAGTAGCCGAACAGGTCCTCACCCGTGAACGCCTCGGACAGCTCGACAATGCTGCCGACGACGGGCAACAGCTCGATCGCCTGGTTGACGACCTGCTGTTCAAACGGCTTCTCGATGGGGATCTCCCCGATCTCGACATCCGGCTGCAGCTTCTGTACCAGGCGCAGCAGGGCGACGATGTCGAGGCGCTCCTTGAGGAAGAGCGCATATCCCGCACCCGCGCTCAGTTGCAACAGCAGGTCGTCCGGCGGGTGTTGGTCGAACCACTTCACCAGCTCATCCGCGACCACCCGCATGATGCGGCCGATTTCGGGGGTGTTGTAGTCGATCAGATACTCCCGGCCCTGCTGCGGGGCCCTGGTGTATTTGACGCGGTGCTCGTTGCTCGTCCGCAGGAGGTCGGCGAACTCGCGGTACTCCGCTCTCTTGTCGAGCAGCTTGTCGGGCGGGTCGGCCCAGGTCTCCCGCCCCGCTTGTCTCTGCGAGGCGAACAGCCACCGCTCGGGGCCGGTGAATCCGGTGCCGTCGGGCCCGACCGGGAACTGGCGCACCACGGCCGAGGGGTTGCCCTGGAGGTCCTTTTCCATGATCTCCGCCGCCCGGCGGGCGGCGGCGACCTGGCCGGAGGTCGCGGAGGGGTTGAGCAGGGCCCGCGTCAGGGTCAACTCGGCCAGGCGCAGGGCCGCTTGGTACGGCCTCAGGTCCCATGCCATCGGCCGGCTCAGTTCTCCACCCACTGGCCCGAGGGATCCTTGTGCCAGGAGGGCAGTTCGTCGTCGCGGCGCAGCTTGACCAGGGTCGTCGGGATGCGGACCCGCCAGGGAGCACCCTGCGGGACCTCGTCGCCGGGGCGGTGCAGGCGTTCGGCGATCTCGTCGGCGATGGGCAGATAGAGCGGGCTGGTGATGGCGGGCAGCGGGCCACCGTTCCACAGTTCGCCGAAGTTCATATAGTGGTCGACGGCCCCTTCGAAGCCGGGGCGGATCGGCACGGTCACCCGGCAGTAGCCGGCCTTGAGGAACTGGTTGAACTGCGGGTCCGGGTCCTCATAGGTCAGCCGCTCGCCCCACTGGTTCTTCCGTCCCCAGAAGTAGGGGTACGCCACCCAGGTCAGATGCTCCCATTCAATGGCCTGCTCGAAGAACCGCACATAGGCGCCCTCGGCGGCGGACTGGGCGACGTCGATCTGCGGGATCTTTTGTCCGTGCTCGCCGCGCGCGACGTTGATGGCGCCGAACAGGTCGAAGTGCTGGTCGGTGAGGACGCTGATGCAGTTCTTGCGCAGCTCGTCCGCGACCAGGAGCTGGTTGCTCTGCGGGTTGCGGCCGTGGATGGTCACCCCGGCCTGGATCTTCAGTTCGGCGAGCTTCTGCTCGTACTCGGAGAGCCGGGCCAGATAGGCGGTGGTGATCTTGGCGTGCGTATCCAGGCGCCACTTGTTCATGGCCCGCTGGGTGCGCTGGCACGTCACCTCGATGCCGGCGGCGACGGAGGCGGCCCGCCAGGTCCTGATGGCGACGGGGACGGAGTCGCGTTCCCCGGTCATGGGGGCCGTCCACAGCCATGGGTCGTCGTTGGCGAATCGGTGCGTCCTGCTGCCGATCAGCACATCGATGTTGTAGTCCTGCTGCCAGATGGTGCGCACCACGCCGCAGGATGCCTGTACGGCCATATAGCCATCGTCGATGGTGATTTGGCCGGAGTGGGTGTAATCGGTTTTGCTGTCGCCGCCGCCCGCCTTGAAGTCAAAGGACTTGGTGCGGTAGATCTCCGGCGGCGGGGCGACATCGGTGGCGTGGTAGAGCTGCACCCACTGGGTGTAGTTCAGCTCGGTGATCTCGTCGGGGCGCAGGGTGAACGGGGTGGGCTTGGTCAGGTTCACGGCGCTGGCGTGTGCCGAGCGCAGGGTCTCGATGAAGTAGGCGGCCGGTTCCGGGATCATAAAGTCGAACATGGTTCGCAGCCCGTAGTTGTACATCTGGGCTTCGTAGACCTTGTTGACCCACTGGTAGACGCCGGAGATGTTGTTGATGCCCGTCCGGTTGTCCAGTCCGTGGCTGTTCTTCTCGATCACCTCGGTGGTGACGCGCAGCGAGGTGCGTTCCAGGATCCGCTTGGCGATTTTGTTGGAGCTGCGCTGGGTCACGTCCTGGGCGAAGGTCGCGGCCGATTTGGTGGCCTCCTCCTTGGAACGGGACATCGAGCCCTCGGCGGAGGCGCTGAACTCGACCGTCGGCCCGTATTTGCCGGAGACGGTCAGCCCCGCCTTCAGTTGGGCGTCCTCCTTGATGACCGAGCTGGCCTCCCGGGTCATCTCGAAGCGGTCGGTGGATTCCAGGTCCCGCTCCTCGGTCGTGGTGACCTCGGACTCGGTGAGGCTGATCTGTTCGGTCTCCTGCCGCCGGCTGTGATCGCGCTGTTTTGTCTCGCCGCGCAGCACATTCTCGATGTGCGCGATGTCCGCGCCCTCATAGCCGACCAGCTGCTGGCGGACCAGGATCAGGTCCGCGACGCCGGACGGGGTGACCGTGCCGCGGGTGTGCGGGATCCGGCTGCCCTCCAACGGGATGGATTCGGGCGGCGGGATCTCGCCGACGACCAGCGCCGTCCAGGGGGAGGGCAGCGAGGTGGAGACGGTGACCAGGGTGTCGCCGATGCGCTTCACGCTGTGCCGGGTGGGGCGGCCCATCAGGACCTCCAGCTCACCGCCGATCGAGGCCTGTTCGTCCCGCAGCAGGCTCACGATGCGGTCCAGCGGCTGGGCGGTCAGGCCGATGCCGCGCTCGGACAGCACCGTCTTGGTGGCCGTGCTGAGCTTGTCGGCGGCGCTCGCCTGCAGCCGGAAGCCGATGTCGCTGAGTTGCAGGGGCTTGAAGGGCGAGTTGCCGGACAGCAGGTCGGGCTTGGCGCCGAAGACCTCTCCGGCGAGCTTGGCGGCGCCCTCCACCTGGGGCTGCGGGGGCGGGGGCGGAGGGTCGCCCGCGGCGTCCGCGGAATGCGGCGCGGGCGGCACCGGGCCGAGGGCGCGCAGGTTCGCCTCGCCGAGGCGGGTGTGGAAGCTCACCTGTCGTGCCAGCGCGGCCGGGGGCTGGAAGTCCGCGGGCGGCACCGAGCCGTCCCCGGGCCGTTGGACGGTGGCCTGCAGATGCTCGCCGCCGAGGCTGGTGAGCTCGCCCACCGCGTCCCGCAACCGCTGGTGGGTGGAGAGCAGTTGCTTGGCCTGTTCCCGGCGTTGGGCGGCGGCCTGGGCCTCCTGCTCGCGCTGCCGTTGTTCCGCGACGGCGGTCGACAGCTCGGGTTCCAGGCCGGTCGCCCGGGGAAGCTGCAGGGGCCGTCGCAGGGCCCGCCGGGCGTCGTCCGGCTGGGCGGGGAACACGGGGTCGGACACCATCCGCGCGATCAGGTCCAGATATCGCAGCTGTTCGGTCAGCGCGTCGATCGGCCGGGCCTGCTCGCTCGGCAGGTACTTGATCGCCAGCAGGCTGTCCCGCAGCCGGGACACCGAGTCCAGATAGGGCTGGCCGCCGACGACGGCGGCCGGTTCGGCGCCATAGGCATCGCGCACCGCGTTGACGACGGCCGGCCGGAACGCCTCGGTCTGCTCGGTGGGCGGGTTGGCCATCAGCCGGGCGAGCGCGGCGCCGAAGGCGGCGGTCGCGGCCGCCAGCGGGGTCTTCTCCGGGCCTCCGATGAACCGGGCCGAGGCGACGAACTCTCCCGATACGCGCCGCAGTTCGGTACGCGGGGTGCTCGATCCCGAGGCGGCGGCCAGCGCGTCCTGGAAGGCGGACTGCTGGGCCAGCTGGATGCTCGGGCGGCCCGGGTCCTGACTGACCGCGGGACGGACTAATGACATGCGGAATAGCGGTTCCATAAGGGCGCTCCAGAATCTGCGGGTCAGTCCCCCGCGACGGCCGTGACACGGCTGACTCAGGATGCCAGTGCGAGGCCCAGCCGGAAACCTTCCGGTCCGTTCAATGGAACGGACTGCGGCGAGGCGGCCACATTCACCGAACAAATGAATTTGCTTCGAACAAGAGATCCGGTAATATTCGTTCCGCGCCGCTAGCTCAGTTGGTTAGAGCGGCTGACTCTTAATCAGCAGGTCCGGGGTTCGAGTCCCTGGTGGCGCACCAATGAGCTTGGGCTCCCGTCGGTCGAACCGACGGGAGCCCAGGCTGCTTTGTGGCCGCTCAGAAGCCGGGGTCGTCCAGGTCGAGGTACGGCTCGAACGGGTCGTCCGGCGCATTGCACTGGGGATACAGAAACGCCCATGGGTCCGTGTAGCAGTCGACCGGCGACGACGGTGGCGGTGGCAGCGTGGGCTGCGCGGGCCAGGCCCCGGGCTGAGCACTGGCCGGATGCACGGCGGGCTCGGCGGCCGAGGCGGTGCCCGTGGTGGCCGCGCCGAGCGTGGCGGCGAGCGCCGTCGCGCCGAGAAGTGCGGCTATGCGGTCATGCGTTGAAGCGGTCATGGTTCACACTCCCGTCAGGTCAGGTGCGCTGAGGGTGTCCCCTGAGCCCGGCTCAGAGCCCGGGGAGCATGGGGAGCGGGGGAGTCGTCGGCAGCGTGAGCGGCAGGCTCGGCACCGTGGGCAGCGTGGGGGCGGCGGGCACCGTGACCCCGGGCACCGTCGGCAGGGTGGGGTCCACCCCCGCGCGGGAACCGGAGTGCATCGCGGGCGCGGCACAGGCCACCCCGTCGAGCCGGCCGCTCGCGGGGCGCTCGGCGGCCGAGGCGAGGTCGGCGACGGTCGTGGAGAGCGTGGCGGCCAGTGCGGTCGCGCCGAGAAGTGCGGCTATGCGGTCATGCGTTGAAGCGGTCATGGTTCACACTCCCGGATCAAGGTCATGTGCATTGCGCTTACGCCCTTGCACGGTAAGCGGGCCACCGGCCGGTCGCCCGGCCGAGGAGGCCGTTCGAGTGACGGTCGGGCCCGTCCACGCCCCGGCGCGTTTCATACGACAAGTCAAGTGGTACCCGTCGCACGGGCAGCCCGGACTATCGCGGGAGCGGTGAGGAGCGGGAGGTGACTCGATGACCGAGAGCGTTGGTGTGGCCGAAGCGACGGCCGCGACGACGGTGTCCTTGGCAACACAGATGTGCCGGTTCGATGACGTACTGGGCGCCACGGCGGCCGACCGGCTGCTGGAGGAGGCGTGCCATGCGCTGATGGCGGAGGTCCGCGAACAGGGCTCCGGCACGGAGATGCTGGTGCCGCCGAACTGGCGGTGCACGGATCAGACGGGACGCTTCCCGGCCCTGGCCGAGGCGCTGACCCGGTTGTCGCCGATGGTGATGACGATGCTGGGCGTGCCCGCGACGGACGTACGGATCGCCTTTGGCTTCACCATGCACAACCAGCTCTCCCGTGAGCCCCTGCAGCAACTCCCGCCGGGCCGGGACGCGGCCGGGGTGGGCGACCCGCGCAAGGTCACCTTCCTCTATCACCTGCACCGGCGGCCACGGGGCTTTCTGGGCGGACAGACCCGGGTCTTCGACACCACGGTGCGGGACGGTCACCCCGGTGTCGCGGAGTCCTTCCGGGACGTCCAGCCCGATCATGACTCCCTGGTCTTCTTCCCGGCCGACGCCTGGTATCAGGTGCGGCCGGTGACCTGCCCGTCGGCGAAGCTGCTGGACAGCCGCTTCGCCTTCCACGGCTGGCTCGCCGCGCCCTAGGGGAGTGTCCCGATGACAACCGCGTCCCTCCCCGCTTCCTACGCCCCGGACTCCATCTCCACCGGGACGCCCAGCAGGCTGACGGTCGGCATGGCGGTCCATGACGACTACGACGGGGCCTACTTCACGGCCCTGGCGCTCCGGCTCTACCACCCGGAGGTCGCCGACCGGGTCGACATCCTGCTCCTCGACAACGACCCGACGGGCCCCGCCGCGGCTGCCCTGCGCGGCCTGGACGGCACCGTCCCGGGACTGCGCTATCTGCCCGTCGACCACATCAAGGGCACCGGCGTACGGGACTTGATCTTCCGCGAGGCTCGCACCGAGTGGGTCATGTGCGTGGACTGCCATGTCCTGCTGGCGCCCGGTGCGCTGGCGCGCTTCCTCGACTACGCCGACACCCACCCGCGCTCCCGCGATCTGCTGCAGGGCCCCATGCTCAATGACGACCTGTGCACCGTCCAGACCCATATGGACCCGGTGTTCAACAACCTCTTCGGGGTGTGGGGTTGCGACCCCCGCGGCATGGACCCGGACGCCCCGCCGTTCGAGATCGGCATGCAGGGGCTGGGGTTGTTCGCCTGCCGCAAGGAGGCCTGGCTGGGGTTCAACCCCAGGATGCGCGGCCATGGCGGCGAGGAGGGCTATATCCACAAGAAGTACCGGGCGGCGGGTGCGCGCGTACTGTGCCTGCCCTTTCTGCGCTGGACCCATCGCTTCGCCCGGCCGCACGGCGTCAGCTACCCCGTGGACGCCGCCGAGCGCTGTCACAACTACCTCATGGCCTGGGAGGAAGCGGGGATGGCCGTCGAGCCGGTGCTCGACTACTACCGCGAGACCTGCGGGGATGTCGTCGAGCGCTGGCTGGCCGACTACACCGCGGAGAAGGCCCACCCGCTGAACTACTTCGACGCCCTGGTCTGCATCAACCCGGACGCCGACGCCCAGCGCTGGGCCGCGGTCAGCCGGCGCTTCCGCCGCCTGGGCATCGCCCATCGCGTCCGGCGCCTGCAGCCGGCGGTGTCCACACCCGACGCCCGCGAGGCCGGGCGCGCCCTCGCGCACCGGCTGGCCATCGCCCAGGCGCGGCAGCAGGGGGTCGACCACATCCTGGTCCTCGAGGACGATGTCGCCTTCCACCCCGAGGCGCCGGGCATCCTCGCGGCCAACATCTCCGAACTCGCCGACCAGCGGTGGAACCTCTGTTACCTGGGTGACTCCCATCACCTCCAGCAGGCCCCCGGCTGCGAGCACCTCCGGAGCGCACAGGGCCCGGTCACCACGTATGCCGTGGCGTACCACGCCCGGGTCTTCGACCGGCTGCTGCACGAACTCCCGTCCACGGAGGCCGATATGCGCGCCTGGCTGCGCACCCACACCGGCCTGGGCCACTACTATGCGCGGCATTTCCATGACGGAGTGTTCGCCGTCTCCCCCACGGTTGCCACCCAGGACGACCCCAGCCGTCACCGGCCGGTCGCCCCGCGCGACGATCCGGCCCCGGCGTAGGCGCTTCCGCTCGCCCATCGGGATTTGCTTCGAACGGCCGACTGGGTAGTATTCCTGTCGCGCCGCTAGCTCAGTTGGTCAGAGCGGCTGACTCTTAATCAGCAGGTCCGGGGTTCGAGTCCCTGGTGGCGCACCAATGGCCCTTGGCCTCCGTCGGTTGGTGTGGCGGGGGTCGGGGCTAGCGCGACGTGAGCCATGCGGCGAGTCCACTTCCGGTGGACGTGGTGAGGGCCGCCACCAGCCATACGGGGACACGCTGGACGGTCAAGTGAAGTCCACCGCAGCGGAGTTCAAGCTGTGGGCGAGCGTTGTCTTGCGGTATCCGAGTGCTGGGCACCATGGCCTCCCGATGGGTGAGTTCGGCCAACTCTCACGCACCGAACCTCTGACACACCATCTGGCGCTACCTGGCGAACCATGGCGTATATCGATCAAGGCTTGACAGCCACGGCGCGGGGCACTGTGCCCTCCGGTTCGAGCGGTTTCACTGAACCCTGGCGCACCGAGCGAGGGAAGGAACATCTGACTGCCACCTGGCGATACCTGGCGAAATCCCCCCACCCAAGGCGGGAAGCCCTTCCGGATGTCCCGAGCTGACGACGGGCGGGCGCTGCGGCCCTACTCGCTTCACCGGCTGGTCCACCAGGCTGCACCGGTTCCGGTGGCTGTGGTCAGTAGCGTGACCAGCCATACGGGGACGCACTGAATCGTCAAGTGCAGTCCACCCCAACGTAGTTCGAACTGTGGCGGCGGCTGTTCTCTGCTGTCTGCCCTGCGAGTCATGGCAATAGTTCAGCACGGGCCACCTGACGCTGAACGAAGTTGCCACCCAACAGCCTGTCACCAATTCGGACATACGCGATATTCGCGGCGGCAGCGAAGCCTCACCCTGGTGCAGATTCCGGCAGGAGTCACCGATGCGACCTGCCCCCTTGCGGCGCTTTCAGGGTCCTGATCGGCCATACGGAGCGGAAAGGGAGTCGACCAGGAACGGCATGTCGTCGGTGACAATCGCTGCACCTTGGGTCGTCGACGACTTTCGCCAGCCCCCCACCCCCATGTTCGGAGGTACCCCATGCCCCGCAAACCCCGCGCTCCGCGCCCGGATCGAATCCGGCTTCCGCCGTCTCGGCGCAGACCGGGGACATCTACGCAGTCCGCTTCGGGTCCACCGAGGCCGACGCCGGAATGTCCGGCCTGACCAACGGCGGCGTACAGGTCACCGACCTCGGCGAGTCCCACGACAAGCCCGTCCACCGAACGCGCATCGACTTCCACTGCGGCCTCGCCCTGTTCGGCGGGAAGACTGCTGCCCGGCTGACCAACGTCCTCGCCGGCTGACAACACCACCAAGCCCTCGCGCTCGTCACCCCCACCAGGGCGACGGGTGCGGGGCATTTCTGCGTTGAGCCTCAACTACCGCTATCTAGTTCGGCAAGAGCAGCAGCAATCAATCCCCGCAACTCGTGACCGTAAACTGCCGACTGTTGGAGCAATGAGAACGCTCGATTGTAGAGTGCAATTTCCCGGGGTTGTGTGACCGCGAGTTCGGCAGAGTATGTTTCCACGACCACTAGGCGGTCATCGAAGATGCTGAATGAGTTTCCTGGCCAGATCTTTTGCTCCGCCTTACGAGGGATGACCCCGAGGCTCAATCGCGGCAGGGTCATGACTGCCAATAGGCGGTCTAGCTGCCCGCGCATTACGTCTGCGCCCCCGTAGTTGGTGTAGAGCGCCTGCTCTCCAAGGATTACACTGAACCGGCGATCCCCTTGATATAGGTATTGCTGTCGCTGCATGCGTAGGGAAACGGCTTCATCCGTATCGTCGGGAATTTGAAGAAATTCGATTACCTGGCGAAAGGTGGCAGCCGCGTAATCGGCAGTTTGCAGCGTTCCCCATACCACGGTTGGGTGGTAAATGCGGAACGTTGAGGTCTTCTCGTAGAGCGATAGTGAACGCTTCTGAGGGGTCTTAGCGCCAGCGGTGAACATGCGTCGCCACTCCATCCACATGGCCTCAATGTGGCGGACAGTGGCAATAAGGTCGACTACCTGTTCGTCGGCCCGGACAATCCGACACCAGACGCGAATGTCGTCATCGCTGACGTTCTGTTTTCCGTGTTCGATCCGGGAGACTTTAGACAGGTGCCAGTTGGCCGCATTAGCCAACGCCCGGCCAGTGAGCCCCGCACCCTTGCGGAGTTCTCTTAGCCGGGCGCCGAACGCTTCACGCGCTTGTTGGGCTTGGTGAGACACGGGCGGGAATCAGCGGGTGTACTCGTTGTACGGGATTGCGAGAGACCAGAGTTGATCCCGGACGCGTACAGCGTGCTCGACTGTAGCCGGATCAGTGATGAGCTCTGCGCCTTCGAACCGTCCGTCTGGGCGGAAGTGGGTCACTGCCAGAGTTTCGCCGTCGAACAGCCACCAGTCGTTGCCGCTGGCCGGGAAATTGAACCCATCCGGGATGCGCTGCCGTGGCAGCCACCGGATTTCTTCCCCCGCTTCGTGGTTCATCGGGGTGAGTTCGAGCTCCCACCTGATGTACTCGGATACTGGTTCTGTCACGATCCGGACGCGACGGATGGACTTTCCTGCTGCGGTGAGGGTGTGCGTCTGATCGAGCCACGGACGAAACCATGCAAAGTCGTCAAACTCCCCCTTCCGCCACTTCGCGTATGGGCCATCCTCGATGGAGACGCGGTATTCATCCTGGAGTTCCAGGTGGAACGCGTCCTTCTTGAATGTCGAGAACAGCTCATCGCGTTGTTCAGCCGTGACCAGAACCATCGGCGTTTTCCTCCAAGAGCGCCTTAATTGCTGCCTTGCTGACCTCTACGCAGTCTTCGTGACCCGGGATGCTCATCTGCCCCAGCGTCTCAGCGTCGCTTACAGCCTCACCCTGCACGATGTAGTTACCGCTGCCAGTGACATGCACGATGGGGCATGCCCACGCGCTCACGGTGCCGGTGACGCCGTCGTTGATCAGGTGATCGAACAGCGCACTCGGTACCTCAACGATCGTTTCCCCGCTGGGGACTTCGAGCCTGCTTGTGATCTCCGGATCGGTGACCTTCCACCCCTGGACGACGTACGTGTCCTGGTCGCTGGCGTACAGGGTGGGTGACTCTGTGGGGTTGGATACCTTGCCCAGGAACGTTAGCCGCATGATCGCTCTCCTGTCGGGAGGGTTGCTGCTGTTTGCGGACGTTGACGAGGGTCCAACTCCCCTTATGCGTCGTCAAGATGGCACGCAAACATGCGCAAACATGTGGCTTGCTGGAACGGCGCGTTCCTAGCTTCGAAGCATGGAACAGAGCGAGCAGCCCGACACGGCACAGAGCAGCGAAGCGCGGCGGTTCCTCTCCTGCCTCTCCGGGGCGCGCGGGGTCGGCGGCGTGCTCCTGGTGCGGAAGGACACTCCCGGCTCCGACGGCGCGGACCTGGCGCCCGGTGACGGGCTCAGGTGGCCCAAGTGCCAGTGCGGAAGCGCACGTTGCCCGGACTACACACCCTCGCCGGCGCCGCCCTCCGAAGGGCTGAGAGCCAAGGTCGCGGAAGTCAACCGGCGGAGCCGTAAGGGCGGACTGTGAGCGTTAAGACGACTATGCGATACGTGGTCCACCAGATCGCGGAGCACCCGGACACGGACGTGACCTTTGAGGCCGAGTGCCTGCACTGCAAGTGGAAGGCAACACCCGCTGAAGGCTCGGCGGCTGTCGATGTGGAGTGCATGAGCCACACCGGCCGGTCCGGACACGCTGGGTTTCGGCGCATCCGCACATCGTTCGCGATGGTGGTTCGCGCCGAGTAGAGACCCCCGCCCCGGTGGTGGAAACCCTGGGCAGGTCGAGCGGCCGGGGTGGGTCGCACCACGGTGCGGGGACCGACTCCCCGCACGTACAGCGAAGGGATAGGCACCATGAGCGCAGCAGTTCAGACGCGGACCCGTGATCCGCGCATCATCCTCAACGCATTAGAGCAGCGCGTGCCGCACCTCGTCGCCGACGTCGGCGTTGACTCCCTGTGGGAGCGGGAAGTCAGGCTGCTGCTCCGTGACAGCGTGGCCGTGCGGAGCCTCGCGGAACGCATCCTCGGGCAGGGCATCGCGTACCTGATGACCGCCATGGAGCGCCCCGGCGTGGACATGGGCGTCGGCTACACCGTGGGCATCGGGGTTCATCAGCTGATTCTCGACACGCCGCTCTACTTCGCCCTGTGCGACGAGTACAACGGCGGGGTCTACAAGCACCATGCACCGCTGATCGAGCGTCGCCGTGACGGCACGGTGATGCGCACGGCGGAGCTGATCCGCAAGAACGGGTTCGACATCGATGACGAGCTCTGGTCGGTGGACGCGTCCGACGGCTCGCCATGTGACAACAAGGTGCCCGACAGCCACTGACACGGCGCTACAGTGCCTGCCCCTGCCCTCCTCTCCGAGGGTGGGGGCGGTACCGCGTCCAGACCCCACACGGAGGAGACCCGTTGCCCGCACAGCACAACATCGACAGCGAACGCGAACTCTGGGACGCCTACGCCGAGAGCACCAAGAAGGACGTGCTCGAAGCAGCCCCCGTCTTCCGCTGGACTCAGTACGCCGACCACGGACCCGGCCCTGAACTGCTCGGCGATCCGGCAACGGTGCTTGAGATCGGATGCGGCACCGGGCGCGCGCTGGCCTACCTGGCGCAGCGAGGTGTGAAGGTGACCGGCGTGGACCTCTCGCCCGTCATGGTCGGGCACACCACGGAACGGTGGGGACCGCTGGGGGCGCACTTCGTCTGCGCCGAGGTCCTGGACCACCTGAGCGGCAGCACGGAGACCTACGACGCCGTGTTCTCGATGTTCGGCGCCGTCTGGTTCACCGACCCGGCCAAGGTGGGAAAATCTCTTGCTGAAGGCCGGTTTCAAGGACGCTGAAGCGAGCGTCCTTGACGCCCCCGAGCCCGACCACATCGGCACGCTGATGGTGCGCGCCACGGTGAGCTAATGCCGTATCGGGCAACGTTCGCCCTGTAGTGCCTCAGATCGCGGATGGCACAGGTCTCGGCGAACGTGATGTCGGAAATCCGCCAGCATGCTCGCGGTCGGTCGGGCGAGAATCCGCTCATGATCACTGAACCGCAGGGAATCCGGATCCGGCATCGCGGGCATGAACCGCAGGTCCATCCCACCGCCTATGTCGCCCCGACGGCCACACTCGTCGGTGATGTCCGCGTGGGGCCGAGGGCGCGGGTGATGTACGGTGCGGTGCTCGATGCCGAGGGGTCTCGGATCGAGGTCGGGGAGGCGGCAGTGATCTGCGAGAACGCGGTGTTGCGCGGGTCTGCGGTCGCCGGCGACCAGCCGGTGCTTGTCGACGACCACGTCTTCGTGGGGCCGCATGCCACGCTGCTGGGCTGCGAGGTCGGCAGGTGCGTCTATGTGGCGACCGCGGCGACGGTCCTGCAGGGCGCACGGTTGGGGGCCGGCTCGGTTGTCGCTGTCGGCGCGCTCGTCCATGCGCGCACCGTTCTGCCGGACGAGTACTTCGTGCCGCCGCACACCGTGGCGCTTGACGCCCCGGTGCGGCTGCTGGCCCCAGGCGATCCGGGCCTGGCCGAGGCCGTCGGGCGGGTGGGCTTCGCACAGGTGGCGTTCGGCGTCGACGCGGAGTGGACAGACCGGATCAACCGGTACGAGCACATCGCGGAGGTGCGCGTCGCCGAGTTCGGCACGCACGCGGACGATGAGGTTCTGAATCCCGGCTAGTACCGCATCAGCGGCCCTTGTGCTGTGGCGAGGTGACGCGCCGTCCGGATTCCCCTCCGGCGGCGCGCGTCCGGCAAGCTGTACAGGTGGCAGAGCGCGTGCGGGTGCGGGAGATCGTTGACATCCTCCCCCTCGTAAACGAGGGGGATTCCTACGGCTCGCGCCGTGG